>CALZFR010000020.1 GCA_945648485.1 uncultured Eubacterium sp.
AAAAAACAGGAGGAAAAAATATGACAGGAATTAATTATGGAAAAGTAAGGAAATATTTTGCAGGGCTTGTTAAAGGGCTTGGTGACGAAAGCGGAATGGGAGTTGTAGAGGTTGTGCTGATTATTATTGTGCTGGTTAGTCTGGTAATTCTCTTCAAGTCCAAGATTACTGCACTGGTTAATACCCTTTTGTCAAAGATGACAAGCACTGCGAAGCAGATATAAAAACATGTCAGAAAAATACAATGTGAGAGGCCTGCGACTTAACGGGCAGGTTACAGTATATGCTGCTTTGTCCCTGGGGCTGGTTCTGGCTCTGATAGTAAACTGCGTCAAGTCATGTAAGCTGGTGATTGCTGATACAGAGATTAATATGGCCACAAGGCTGTCTGTTGAATCTGTATTTGCAGGGTATAATAATGCACTTCTGGAAGAATTTGATATATTTGCAATCAGTGACAAACAGTGCTGTGACAGTAAGCTTGATTATTATGCAAGCAGTAATATGGAGCTGGCATCAGTCAGGAATATGCTGGAGTATAAGGGGAGCAGTGTTGATAACAGGATACATATGACAGACAGAGCAGGGGAAGGTCTTGAAAAACAGGTGTCTGAATACATGAAGGAAGGCGGATATGCAGAGATAGTAAAGGATTTCTTTAATGTGGAGGAGGAGACCAGAAAAGCGGAGAAGGTAAAGGAAATAACTGCCTCAATTGAGGAGCTTGATATGAAAATATCTAAACTTGATGAGACAGACCTGAAGCTTGTAAAGGTTGTTGAGGGAATACATACCAATGGAAATGGATTCGTCTCAAGGAATGGAAAGCCTGTGGCTTCAGGAGGAGGCTTTGCAAAAGTGCTTATAAGTGAGGAGAATGCCGGGGAAGAATATTACTATGGGTGGTATTCAGGGGAATTGTCCCGGGAAAAAGTTGGAATAAGTGATGATGCCGTGTATGAAGCTATGACCACTCCCAGCAGCTATATTACTGTCCAAAGCATAATTGCTTCTATTGAGGATGATATCTATTGTTATCTTGACTGCATGGCAGAAGAGGAATATGAGGATGCACAGTATTGTGCAGATGCATATGAGAGTAATGTGCAGGGGTTTTCTAATCTTCTGTCGGATGTAATAAGTGATTATAATGAGGCACTTAACCTGATCCAGGAGTATGAGGTAAGGGAACAGGAGGCAGACAATGCAATAAAGGAGTGCAGGCAGAAAGTTGTTGACAGTGCAGCAGTACTTAAAGAAGTCACGGACACTCTGCGGAATGATATTGATGATATAAAAGTCCAGAAGGATATTGCCAGGGCCAAGCTGTGTAATAAGAACAGAATGAGACCTTTTCTTAATGAGAATATCAATATCTGTACTGATGCCAGCAGTGCATTAGATTCGATGGGAAGCCTTTCTGTTGATAGCGCAGGTGAATTGTTAGAGCAATTGGCACAGGTTGAAGAAATTCTTGAAGAAATTGATGTGAGTGAGATTATATTTGATTATTCCAGTGTGGATTTTGGCAATAAGGGAGAGGGAACAAAGAATGTAAAAAAGATAAGCCAGGCACTGGATAAAGGCCTTGCAGGAATTGTGCTGGGTGGCATGGAAGTAATGGAGGGGAGTTTTTTCCACAGTGGTCTTGCTACGACCCTGCAGAAGAATTCATCAGGTTCAGGCAGTTATGGGATTAATGCAGCCATGTTTAATGCCTATATATTTGATAAATTTCCATCATATACAGATGTCCACGGAGAGGATTCTGATAAATATAAGGACTGGTGCGAACTGGCTTATGTCGTGGAATATATTCTTGCAGGACACGACAATGATATCAGCAATCTGAATGAGGTAATACTGAAGCTGTCGGCGGTAAGGGAAGCCACTGATTTTGTACATATTGTAACTGATTCACCAAAGCGGCAGCAGGCTTTTACCCTTGCTGTAACTCTTGCAGGAGCTACAGGCAATATGGCAGCGGTAAAGGCAGCCCAGTATGTGATAATGGGGATATGGTCTTACGGGGAAAGTGTACTTGATGTCCGGAGACTTCTTAAAGGAGAGAATCTGTGTGTGGTAAAAAACAGGGATGACTGGAAGCTGTCTCTGGAAAATCTTATTGCCATGAATTTCGATTCTGGACAGGCTGGAAAAGAGGATGACCCTGGACATTTAATTAAAGGGAAGTTTTCTTATGAAGATTATCTGGGGACACTCCTGCTTATGATTAGCCAGACAACAAAGAATTACAGGGTTATGCAGGCTATGGAATTAAGACTGATTTCTCTGGGGCAGACGAGATTCAGGATGAAAAATCACGGATACGAAGCGGAGTGTACGGTAAAAGCAGCAATACAGGGGAGGAAGGATGTTATTGTACGAAAACAGACATACAGCTATGCGGCATAGAATGTTGAAAGCATCTGCCACTCTGGAGGCAACACTGGTAATTCCGCTATATGTATACGCTGTTCTTGCGGTGATGTTTGTAATCAGACTTCTTAATGTGTACGTGGATGTGGACAGGGCTGCTTACAACACCGCAAGGGAAATGTGTAAATATGCATATCTTTACGATAAACAGGATAATCTTGGAATTCTGAATGGACAACTGTACACCAGTTTTATGTCTAATATAGGTACCAGTACCGGCAGGGATTATTATGTTGTTGGAGGCACTCCTGGATTTTTTCTTACCTCTTCAAAGGTATGTGATGGTGACAGCAGGATACAGATTAATGCAGAGTATACGGTGAAGAACCCATTTGACATATTCGGGATTGGAATAATTACTGTTAGACAGGGAGTGATAGCAGAAGCATGGCTTGGAGAAGAAAAAAGCGGAGAATGGGACGGAAAGGCTTCTGGTGGCATTAATTCTGGATATGAAAATGATTCTGACCCTGATGATAACAGTGATTCTGAGGATGGTGAAGAAGGAGAAAAGGTATACATTACCCCATGGGGTATGGTGTATCATACAACTTACGAATGCAGCCTTCTTGACCTTAGTATTTCTCTTGTTTCATTTGATTCACTTAATGAGAGAAGAAATCAATCTGGCGGAAAGTATTATCCCTGTGAAAGCTGTTGTGGACATGCAGATACAGGAGCTGTTGATGGAGTTTACATTACAGATTATGGCGACAGGTATCACAGTGACAGAGATTGTCCGGGTCTTAAGAGGACGGTAAAAGAAGTTGATATCAAAGAGGTATCAGGCATGAGTGCATGTCAGAAGTGTGGAGGAAATCATAATTGAGTGAAGAGATATTAAGGAATCCATGGCTTGTAAACAGCGTGGTTATGTTAGTTCTTATTTGGTTTTCCGTGGAGGACATAAGATTAAGGTCAATAGGCTTTAAAGGGATTATGATTGTTATAACGGCAGGAATAATATACAGGGTATTATATATATTACTGTTCAGGGAAGTGGAGATATACAGCATAATTACTGGTATTCTGATTATTGCAGGAACAGGTATCTATTCAGTAAAAACAGGAAATATTGGCATGGGTGATGTTACTGTAATTCTGTTTGTTGGTGTTGTAAAGGGACTGGAGTTTGCTTTGGTTTCAACTATGATGGCGTTAACAGGGATATCCTTATCAGGAATAATATGTGTTATCAGGAAGAAAATTACTGGTAAAGCCTCACTTCCGTTCATTCCATTT
The DNA here is from genome assembly GCA_945648485.1 of uncultured Eubacterium sp. Taxonomy (GTDB): domain Bacteria; phylum Bacillota; class Clostridia; order Lachnospirales; family Lachnospiraceae; genus Lachnospira. Next base: position 3,682 of record CALZFR010000020.1, read on the forward strand.
CTTGGAATAAGCACACTGGGGGTGATGTTATGCGGTTAAGAGCATCGTTTACAGTGGAAAATTCATTTATTATCCCATTCTTCACAATGATAATAGTTGTTATGGTAATCCTTGCCCTTGATATGCATGATGAGCTTATTGGTAAAGCTGTATCTTTTCAGGGGAATATGAAAATTGAACAGGAAAAGCTTGAAGGAAGTAACAGGAATCAGTGCGTTTCAGATGTATCTTCCTATGCCAGTCTTAAATCTATGAGAAAAACTGTGAGTAATGAAGAAATTAAAAAAATTATGGATAAGAACAAAGTGGTTAATAATAGCCCAAGAGAGTTTATCAGAAAAACAAGGGCTGCACTGAAACTGATTCCGCAATAATAAGGCCACTGGGAAAAGAGGTGTAATAATTGATAAAATATCAGCAGGAAAATAATAGCATGTATATGGTAATTGAAAAAGAAACAATGGAAACTGATATGGATATTGATATTAAAATGCTGGAAAATAACCATATTGAGCCATTGCTGCCTGTAAAAATAAGACATATTGATAATCGCAGCCTGTATTACTATGATGTGACTTCAAGGCAGCAGTTTTCAAAAATATATGAATATAGAAAACTGTCCCGGAAGAACGTTGATAATATTCTAAAAAGTCTTAATGAAATGGTGGATGCTGTCAATGAATATATGCTTAATCTTAATTGTATAATTCTTAAAACAGACTGCATATATGTAGATGTATCAAAGGATAAGCTGTATTTTGCGTATGGAAATGAGCAGGAGGACAGCAGCTTTCAGCAGGAACTTAAAAGACTGTTTGATTATGTTATAGAACATTTTGACCATGGAGCAGGAGATACAGATGTATTATACATATACAATCTCTATCAGAAAATTGTCCGGGGAGAATATGATGCATCGGATTTAAAGGCATTAGCAGAGACGGACAGTATAAGCCGTGACAGTGATATTAGTGAGAACAAGATTGAGAATGACGAAAATGTATTGGACTTTATTCCCATGGAGGAGGTGGAAGAACAGGAAGAAGTGGAAAACAAAAAGGTGTTTCTGCTGTTTAATATTGCCAGAGTATGTCTTGGTGTTGTGATGGTGGCGGCAATTGGCAGGATGCTGGCTCCATCATATGTTCCGGTTCCAGTGTCAGACACAGGCGCATTGATAATTATAATATCATGTGCTGCATTGATAGCTGTAATCAGCAGAATTCCAAAATCTCTATTTACAAGGGTTGAAACAAAGAAGGTCATGGAACCATTCAGATATGATAAGAAAGACCGGTACGAAGGCTGTGATAATGGCAGGAATGATGATTCCTATATCAATTCTGGGTACAAAGATGTCAATGACTATTATAAAACCAACAATGATAGTTATGATAAAGATGGGGATGATGACAATGAAAACTATGACGGAAATACAATGCTTTTGTCCGATTATTTCAATAACAAGAAGGACAAAACAGTGAAACTGCTGTACAAAGGAAATGACGGATTTCCTGATATAGAAGTATCCCAGTTTCCGTGGATAATAGGGAGCATGGAGAAGAACTGCAATACTGTAATTAAAAGTAAACTGGTAAGTCATATACATGCATGTATTACAAGAGATAATGGTGAATATTATGTGGAGGATATGAATTCTACTAATGGTACTTATGTTAATGGGGAGCGCCTCATTATGAATTCCAGAAGAGAATTAAATAATCTTGATGAGATTACACTGGCTGCTGTTTCCTATGTGGTTGAAATGAGTTAGGTTTTATGCTATATTTTCAGATATAAGAGTTTGTGGCAGTGAAAGGAATCTGACTAATGAAGATTAATATATATTATGGGGGAAGAGGGGTCGTGGACGACCCGACAATGTTCGTTCTTGACAAAATTCAGGGAGTTTTGGGCGAACTTAATGTAATAGTAGAAAGGTATAATCTGTTTGAGTTAAGGGCACAGATTACTACGCTTTCACAGACAGTGACAGAAGCGGATGGTGTTATTCTGGCTACTACAGTAGAGTGGCTTGGAATGGGCGGTTACATGCAGATGCTTCTTGATTCCTGCTGGCTTTATGCAGATAAAAGCAAGATTAACAATGTATATATGTTTCCTGTTGTTATGTCTAAGACATATGGTGAAAGGGATGTTTCTCTCACATTAATTAATTCATGGGAGATGATAGGTGGTAAGGTCGGCAATGGTATAAGTGCCTACGTGGATGATACTACTGAATTCGAATTTAACAGTAAGTATATGGAGATGATTGAGAGAAAAACTGAAGATATGTATAGAACCATATCCCAGAAAAGAATATGTCTTCCATCAAGCAGTATGACAATTAAGAATAACGTGATGAAAGACGTTATTAAGTTCACTCCACAGGAAAGTGAGCAGCTTTCGAAGTATGCTTCAGATGATGCATTTGTTAAGACACAGAAACAGGATATTGAGTCACTGGCATCTATCTATAAGGAGATGCTTACAGAGCAGGAACAGGGTGGTGACAGCTATTACATCAATATTTTCAAAGATAATTTTAAAAAGGGCCAGAATTATAATGGCACTTATATGATTATGATAAGTGACAAGGATAAGAATATTGTCATGAATGTAGATGGAGATAAGCTGGATGTAGACTTTGGAGATAACAAAGCTGCGGATGTAATCGCCAGATTAAGCAAGGATGTGTTTGAGGATATTGTATCTGGCAGGATTACATTCCACAGAGCATTTATGACGGGGGAAATGACAGCAAAGGGTAATTTCAGAAGTCTCCGCATGTTGGATGAGCTGTTTGGTTTCCAGAGATAGTACATATGTTGCATATAATTATATGGACTGGCCGGTTTTCAGGGACAGTGTCATGGTTGCGGAAGTAGTGTTGTCATCACTTTCTATTATGAGACTTCCATCATGGCTGCTGCAGGTTGCTTTGACGATGAATAATCCCAGTCCTGAATGGTTATCTTTAGTTGTGTATAAAGCACTTGAAAGGTTCTGGTAAAGCTGGTTTACGTCAATAGATCCCGGATTAGTAACAGTTATAGCCAGTAAATCATCCTTTGAGCTAATATTGATTTTAATCCATGGAGCATCGGTGTCCAGTTGTGCCTCGTAGGCATTGGTTATTAATTCTGTCATGGCCTGGGATGTGTGTTCTGCATCACACAGCACAGGCGTGTTGCTGTCGATGTTGCTGCTGACAGATATTACATTGAGAATTTTGCTGTCGGGATAGTCTTCCAGTTTTGCCAGTGCATTATCAATTATCTTGCCTATGGATATTATTTCCTTGTTAGGAAAGTGGCTGTAGCGGCACAGAGTTGTTCTTTTCATAAGGCAGGTCAGATCCTTGACGGAATTGCCAAGAGTGTTCCAGAACTTGAATTCATGAGTTTCGGGATATCTGGCATCAATATACTGGTATGAAGAATTAATAAGGGCAACACTGTTGATGATTTCATGGCAGATTTTACTTAAATCTTTATAGTGTGTTTCAAAATCGTATTTATATTCTATAATCTTTTGCTCAGACATTTTTATTTTATTAATTTCCTTTCATTTTTTATTGATAATGTATTTTGTTTAAGTTATTATATGAAAAGTATATACTTGTAGTTTGAATGTGTAAACAAAAGGTTTTAGACAAATAACTACAAAAAACGACATTTATATAAAGCGAGGGATGGACTATGAAAAAAGATGATTGCATATTCTGCAAGCTTGCAAATGGAGTTATTCCTACCAATTCTCTTTATGAAGACGATGTTGTCAAGGTAATATTTGACGCGGGTCCAGCATCTTCCGGACATGTTCTTATCTTGCCAAAGGAACACTTTGATAATGTGTATGCCTTGGATGATGACACTGCCGCCCATGTATTTCAGGTAGCAGTTAAAGTGGCAAAAGCACTTAAAGAGGGGTTGAATCTGGAAGGATTGAATATTGTACAGAACAATGGAGAAATTGCAGGCCAGACTGTATTCCATTTCCATATGCATATTATCCCAAGATATAAAGGGGATACTGTTAATGTAGGATGGAAACCGGGTGAAGTTACAGATGAGGAAATAGAGAAGATTAAATCACTGGTTTGTCCCAGAATTAAGTAAAATACAACTCATAAGTAGTAACCATAATTTTCAGGAGGTAGAGGATGATAGAATTAAGTAAAGGTGGAGCATACCTTATTGATGGTACTGAGATTATTGAAGAGGCTTCTGCACAGGCAGGAGAACTTGAGGCAAAAACTGGATTTGCACCATCAAAGGAAGAGGCAGCAAAGAATACAATTGCTTATGGAATTTTACAGAGCCATAACACATCAGGCAGCATGGACAAGCTTAAGATTAAGTTTGATAAGATGACATCCCATGATATTACATTTGTTGGAATTATCCAGACAGCGAGAGCTTCAGGACTGGAAAAGTTTCCTATTCCCTATGTGCTTACAAACTGCCATAACAGCTTATGCGCTGTAGGCGGAACAATTAATGAAGATGACCACATGTTTGGTCTTACATGTGCTAAAAAATATGGTGGAATCTATGTACCACCTCATCAGGCAGTTATTCACCAGTTTGCAAGAGAGATGCTGGCAGAAGGCGGCAAGATGATTCTTGGTTCAGACAGCCATACAAGATATGGTGCACTTGGTACAATGGCAATGGGCGAAGGTGGACCAGAGCTTGTTAAGCAGCTCCTCAATAAGACATATGATATTAATATGCCTGGGGTTGTTGCAATATATCTCACCGGAGAGCCAGCAAAGGGCGTTGGTCCTCAGGATGTGGCACTTGCAATTATTGGTGCTGTATTCGGCAACGGATATGTTAAGAACAAGGTGATGGAGTTCGTAGGACCAGGTGTTAAGAATCTTAGCGCTGATTTCAGAATTGGAATCGATGTTATGACTACAGAGACAACATGTCTTTCATCAATATGGCAGACAGATGACAAAATTAAGGAATTCTACGATATCCATGGCAGATCAGAGTGCTATAAGGAGTTAAAGCCTGAAAAGGTTGCATACTATGATGGTGTTGTATACGTGGATTTAAGCAAGATTAAGCCAATGATCGCAATGCCTTTCCATCCAAGCAATACTTACACAATCGAGGAGGTTAATGCCAACCTGGAGGATATCTTACACGATGTGGAGAAGAAGGCTCTTGTAAGTCTTGATGGTGCTGTAGATTATAAGCTTACTAATAAGATAAGAGATGGAAAGCTCTATGTTGACCAGGGTATTATTGCCGGATGTGCAGGTGGCGGATTTGAGAATATCTGTGCAGCTGCTGATATATTAAAGGGACGTTCTATCGGAGCTGACGAGTTTACATTAAGCATATATCCAGCAAGTACACCTATATATATGGAACTTGCAAGAAATGGCAGACTGGCAGATCTTATGCAGACAGGTGCCATTGTTAAGACTGCATTCTGTGGTCCTTGCTTTGGTGCCGGTGATACACCTGCGAATAATGCATTTTCAATCAGACATTCAACAAGGAATTTCCCTAACAGAGAAGGTTCAAAGCTGCAGCAGGGTCAGATTTCTTCAGTTGCACTTATGGATGCCCGTTCTATTGCTGCAACAGCAGCTAATAAGGGATTCCTTACAGCAGCTACAGATATGGATGTGGAATTCACAGGCCCAACATATCATTTTGATAAGACAATATATGCTAACAGAGTGTTCGATAGTAAGGGTGTGGCAGATCCTGACCAGGAAATCCAGTTTGGCCCTAATATCAAGGATTGGCCAGAGATGGTTGAACTTCCAGAGAATCTTATTATTAAGGTTGTTTCTGAGATTCATGATCCTGTTACAACAACTGATGAGCTTATTCCATCAGGAGAGACTTCATCATACCGTTCTAATCCTCTGGGACTTGCTGAATTTGCCCTTTCAAGAAAGGATCCTGCATATGTAGGAAAAGCAAAAGAGGTACAGAAGGCAGAAAAAGCCAGAGAAGCAGGTCAGTGCATGGGCGAGGCTCTTCCTGAATTAAAGGATATCGTGCATAAGATTAAGGAAACTTATGATGTTAATAAGGAAAATGTTGGCGTAGGAAGTACAATATTCGCTGTAAAGCCAGGTGATGGTTCAGCCCGTGAACAGGCTGCATCATGTCAGAAGGTTCTGGGTGGATGGGCTAACATTGCCAACGAGTACGCAACCAAGAGATATCGTTCAAACCTGATTAACTGGGGTATGCTTCCATTCCTTATTGATAAGGGCGAGCTTCCATTTGCTAATGGGGATTATATATTTATTCCTGGAATTAAGCAGGCTGTTATTGATAAGAAGTATACATTTAAGGCATATGTAGTTAACAAGGATATGAAGGAGTTTGAATTAAGAATGGATGAGCTTACAGATGATGAGCGCCAGATTATTCTTGATGGATGCCTGATTAATTATTATAAGAATAATTAAATGATACAAGGATCAAAAGTCAGAATTCGTTGCTGCTTGCAGGATAAGAGTTCTGACTTGTTGACCCGCACACACATGAGGAAGTGGCGATTTTTCTTGATAAATCAACGGATTACGAATGTGTGTAGAATTGCGGGAGTTGCACGGCAACAGAGCAATTCGTGTATATTCTTTAGATGGAGGGAATGTGATGGCAGGTCAGAATGTTTTGAATGGTGACCTTAATGTACTAAAGCAGGTTATAAGTGATGTAAGCGAGTATAGTGCTAACAGGGAAGAACTGGACAGGCAAAATGACACATTAAAAGAACTTAACAAGAATATTGAATCAATTCAGAAAAATATCAACGATGAGATAGATAATAAGGTAAAAGAAGGCATCAATTCAGTCAGCGAGAGCTTTGACCAGTCTATCCTGGAGGAAAAGGTAAAGCTGAAGGATGTCCAGAGCAAGAGGGACAAAGCCAAGCATGCCGGGGTGAAGGACAGAATACAGAATGAGACAGCTGAATTGAGAGATATGAACAGAGATATGTATTCTCAGATTAAAGCTGCTTTCAAAGAGGAAGGAATTCCAAAATACTGCAGTAAGAGGTGGTTTTACGCCTTGTTTGCTACCCAGGGGATTGGGGATGTATTCATATATATTATTTCTCTGGTTGTGCTGTATGCTGCAATTCCTGGAGTGATGTATATTATTCCACAGATTCCAAAGTGGGTGCTTATCGTATATTATTTTGTAATGATTACCCTTGAACTTACAGCTGTAAAGTTAATATATAACAGAACCATGGTGCCACACAGCGAAACTATTGCCAAGGCACGCAGGGTTAAGTATGACATTGAGACTAACCAGAAGAAGATTAAGCGTATCGAGAAGGGAATCCGCAAGGATAAGAATGAAGATATGTATGGTCTTTCGGATTTTGATTACAGGATTAATGAAATCAATGACAGCATAAGAAACATTGAAGATGCAAAAGCGAAAGCTATTGAGCAGTTTAATGCTACAACCAGGACAGATATTATAGCTGAAATCCGAGGAAGGAATGCTGGTACGTTAGAACAGTTAAAATCCCAGGTTGCTGTATGTGAGCAGGAGATGGCAAGGCTGGATTCTCTAATTAAGAATCAGAGGGCATATATTTCATCAAATTATGAGGCGTATCTTGGAAGAGAATTTACCAATGTTGACAGGCTTACTGAGCTTCTAAATATGATGATTGAGGAACCATATCTTACCATATCCATGGCTATTGCACAGTATAAGGCAAGGAATTAAGGGTTTCTTTATTGAAAGCAAGAAGAATACCATTTTCAATTACTTTTGCCAGAGTTACCACAGTGCATAAACGGGTTGTGTGGAGCAGGGAGCTTCCATTGCCATAGGAATTAACAATTCCGGTAATGTGAAGATTTCCTACTTCAGGCAGCTCTTTTTTTATGCCTGTTCCAGGACACAGTGGACCAGATGCCAGAGTGACATATCCGATGTGCTCAGTCTGTCCAAGGCATGAGTCTATAGCAATTATAAATGGATTGTGATGAAGTCTGTTGATATATTTGATGGAACAGCCAAGGTTTGTTGCATTGATAGGGTTGTATATGTCACCATATATATACACATTTTTAATAATAGTATCAAGAAGATGATATCCGATTATAGGACCGAGACTGTCTCCGGTTGATCTGTCACTGCCGATGCACATAATCACAATGTCTTTATCATATGCATTGTTCTCTGCAAGAAGCTGGGAAAGCTGACGGCCCAGCATGATATGAATGTTCTTGCATTCAGAATTATAGTAATAAACAGACATATTAATCCTCATTCCGCAGACGCTTTGCGCTGCCTATCCTAATTTCTAAAGTGACTTAAAAGAAGTCTCCACGGATTTATTTATATGTAGAAGGGCTTAAAAATATGCCGGTAATGGATAAAATATTATTTTATTTTATTGACAAATTGTGATAAGTTTCTTGGATTTTCCGTGGTATTATTTCAAACAAATATGCGGACAGGCATTGCAATAAGGAATGGAGTGAGGGTAATGATAGAGATTATATGCAATGGTAAAGGGGATAAAACTGGAAACAGTGAAAATACATCAGTTAAGGAATTGCCAAAGAATATTAAGCAGATTGGCGATGTCAGCTCTGGCAAGAAAATATATATCGAAGATTATGCCTTTACATACATAAACTCCATAGCTTATCAGTCTGAGGACACGGAACTTGCCGGAGTGCTGCTGGGAGAAATGTCCAGAGTTGAGGGGCAGGTATGTATATTTATAAAGGGTGTTATCAAGGCGAAAAATCCTGACACTGACAGCAGGGAAATATGTTTTAATGAAGCGGTCTGGAGTCAGATATACAATGAGAGTGAAAAATATTTTCCGGATTTGTCAATTGTTGGATGGTTTGCTGCCCTGCCACGCATAAATTCTGAGTCTATGGCAAGAATGAAAAAGATTCACCTGGACAACTTTTCTGGAAAAGAAAAGACAATGTATCTTGTAGATATTGAGGAGAAAGAGGAAAGCTTCTATCTGTATGAAGGTGGGGTAATGAAAAAACAGAGAGGCTACGTATGCTTTTATGAGCGTAATTATGAGATGCAGGAATACATGCTTGATAAGAACCGCAATAAATTCGTGGAAAAGCCGGAAACTGAGAAGGTGGTAAGCTCCATGAGGGCCATAATGAGGGAGAAGGAAGAACAGAAACGACAGAAAAGAGCTTCTCTCATCTCTTATGGCGCATGTGCATTTATGGCTTCTGTGGTGGTGATAACAGGAGTTAATCTGGTGAAAAGCTATGAAAAAATGAAGAGAATTGATAATTCCATAAACAGCATTGTAAAAGAGGTATCTAATCTGAGTGGTAAGGAAACAGAAACTGTTGCACAGGATGATGTGGTACCTGTAAATGTAGTGTATGAAACAAAGGCAGCTGGTTCGGAGACAGCGGCAGCAGGAAATACAGCATCCACCACCGCTGCTAATTCATCAGGAACAACCAGTTCAACAGGAACTTCTGCTTCAGGAACATCTGCGACAGGAACTTCTTCAACGGGAGCTTCAACGACAGAAGCTTCGGCAGCAGGCCAGCAGGCTGAGACAGTGGCTGCCACGGAAAGTGCAGCTGCACAGGAAGCAGCCGCACCAGTAGAATATAAGAAATATATTGTGAAAAAGGGCGATACCATACTTGGAATATCAAAGAAGAATTATGGCACCACAGAAATGGCATCGCAGATAATAGAACTCAATGACCTTAAGGATGCAAACAAGCTCTATGTTGGACAGGAAATAAAACTTCCTTGAATATTTGTCGCAATACTGTATAATTAAACCAGTTAATTATAAACTGTCAGAAAAACAGAATGAGGACAAGTATGGCGGATATTATTTCAGGAAAATCCAGATTTTTAAGTGATAATAAAGATAAGAGGGTTTACAGGATAGAAGGGGGAGAGCCTGTAGATGATGAGCAGGATGAAGATGAGGAGATATACTACAAAAAGATAAAAAGGCATAAAAGACGCAAGATAGCAACAGGACTCCTTGGAATTGCCCTTGTGTTTGGCATTGTAGCTACGATTTCGTATATGATTGATTCAGTGTCATATACGGATTATATTGTTAATTATTCTGTTAACAGAGACGATTCGGAGACAACGTGTTATACAGAATATAAAGATGGTTATCTGCGTTACAGTAATGATGGTATAGCATATCATAATTCTAAGGGAACCACGGTGTGGGACAAGACATTTTCCATGCAGAAGCCTCAGGTTAAAATCTGTGGAAATGCAGTGGCTGTAGGTGATATAAATGGAAGCACCATATGTGTATTTAATGCATCAGGCGCTCTGGGTAGTATTGATACTTCCCTTAATATTGCGCAGATTGAGGTGACAGGTCAGGGGCTGGTGGCAGCAGTTCTGGAAGATAATGAGGCTAATTATATTAACCTGTATAACACAAATGGTGAGAAGATATACAGTGTCAAGACTTCTCTGTCGGGTGATGGATATCCACTGGATATAAGCGTCTCAGAGGACGGAACTAAACTGATGGCATCGTATCTGTATGTCAGCGGAGAGAGCATGAAAACTAACGTGGTTTTCTATAATTTCTCTGATGTGGGACAGAATGAGACAGAACGAATTGTGGGTGGCTTCAACCACTATAATGATACCATTGTGGGCGATGTGTTCTTTATGGATAATAAGACTGCAGTGGCTGTAGGTGAAAATTTAATCAGCATTTATAAGATTAAGGAGTATCCTAAGCTTTATAAGGAAATTACCATTGATAATGAGATAGAGAGGGTGTTTTTCAGCAGTGAGTACATAGGCATTGTCCAGAAAAATGAAGAATCTGGGGATGTGTACAAGCTGGCTGTTTACAATACTTCGGGCAGCAGAGTGTGTCAGACTACATTTAATACTCAGTGTGACAAGATAAAGCTTGATGGTAAGACAATTGTTATGAACAATGATTCAACACTTTTTCTGATGAATTTTAAAGGCAGAAAGCTGGCGGAAATACAGACTACTCTTCCAGTTACGGAATTTCTTACTACTGGAAAGAGGGGGAGCTACATTCTGGTAAGCTCTAAGTATGTTCAGTTTATTAAGCTGAAGTAGAAGTTGTGATTGTTGTCAAGTGAGTGGCAGGAGCGATTCTGACACTTAATCATAATGTGGCAATATGAAGATATATAATATTTTTAGATGCACATGTATATAATTTAGGATGCAGATGATGGGAGAGATACATATGAACTGGATATTAATTGCTGTTATTGTAATACTGTTTGTCAGCGCCTGGCAGGGATACAGAAAAGGAATTATTAGGATTGCTGTTTCACTGGCATCCATGATTGTTGCCATGATTGCCTGCGTATTTGTTACGCCTGTTGTAAGCTCTGCGGTTAAGAACCAGACAGAGGTGTATGACAAGATGACAGAGTCAATATATGAAATGCTTATTAACAGCGGCAGTTTTAACCAGGCATTTGAAGAGGTCAGTTTATCTGGCAGGGCTAATGCGCCGGAAGTGGAAGATTTATCTAATCTGTCAGATGGGGCAGAAGCTGGAAATGGGGCTGGATTAGGTAATATTACTGTGGAAGAACTGTCTGCTCTTGAAAATAATATAAATAAGTTTATGGAGGAAGTGTCATCCTACATGAATTTTCCTGATTCAATAATGAAAAATGTAGATATTGCAGAATTCATTCCTACTGTAAACCAGGTGGTTGAACAGGGGGCTGTCAGTGTAGAGCATATGATTGCTGCTATATTTGCGGCAAGGCTTGCAGATATGGCGATTCACGCAATTGTGTATATTACAGTGTTTGTAGTAGTGTTTGTTATATTGAAGATTGTGCTTCTTGCAACTAATATTATTGCGTCTCTTCCTATCATAAGGCAGGCAAATAAGGCTGTGGGACTTGTATTTGGAATTCTTGAAGGACTGGTTGTTGTGTGGCTTGTGTTTGCAATTATTACAGCATGCAGCAACTTCTCATGGGCCGCTGATGCACTGGCATTGATAGGGGACAATGGATTCTTAAGATTTCTTTATGAGAATAACTTTATCACAAGGACGATTATGGGGTAGAATTGGGATATGACATCTGCGGAAATCTGTAGATGAGCTATGCAAAGCACATATGCCTACTTACAATAATATTCAAAAAGCTCTCCTCTTGGGGAAATTCCAGGAGGAGGGCTTTTTGGATTTAATATATTAATTAACAGAGGAATAATTAGTGTTGTGAATCTGTAAAATACACCA
>CALZFR010000021.1 GCA_945648485.1 uncultured Eubacterium sp.
TTCCAGTGCTAACAGATTAATTGATTATCTGGATCATTCTCTTACATCTCATCCTGAGATAAGAGAAAACATACAGGAGATTATTGATAAAGGATATAAAGCGTTACAGAACTGGCTTAACGATGAATTTATCAAGCAGGCGCAGGCATTTGCATCAGGTTTGTCAACAAGTATTATGGGTTTTTTTACGGCTCTTTTTAATATATTTGTAGGAATAATTGTTGCAATATACATTCTTTTCGGAAGAAAGAAGATGGTAAAGCAGGCAAAATTAGTTTGCTATAGCATATTTAAAGAAGATACTGCTGAAAAAATAATTGATGAAGTAGAGTATACAGATGAAGTATTCAAGGGATTTATTAATGGCAAGCTTTTGGACGCAATTATTATATCCATAATTTGTTATGTAGGAATGATGATATTCCGTTGGTTTAATCCCGGGGCTAACCTGATGAGTGAAATATTAGTTGCTGTAATTGTGGGAATATTTAATATAATTCCTTTTTTTGGATGGTATATAGGTCTATTTCTTTCTGCGCTTCTGATATTGATTGTAAACCCTGTCCAGTGTATATATTTTATAATATTTGATTTTATACTACAGCAGATAGATGGTAATATTATCGGTCCCAAAATTCTTGGTAACACGACAGGAATTTCCAGTTTCTGGGTATTATTTGCAATTTTTCTTTTTGGTGATATATGGGGATTTGCGGGTATGTTAATTGGAGTTCCTCTTTTTGCTGTAATATACCATCTTATTACTAACGCTGTATTTGCAGGACTTGATAAGCGTGGACAGAAAGAAATGGAATATGAATACAGAGATGAATATCCAGATAAAGACACAATAAAACAAGCAAAAATTGACGAAAAAGAAGCACGACGTCAGGAACGTGCAATGAAAAAACAAGCAAAAGAACATGTCAAGTAAAAATGCTTGACATGTATACCTGCCTATGATAATATACATAAGGTTTGAAATTATCAAGAGTAGGTTATTATCATGGAAAAGATTGTAGAACAGACGCTTTTATATGATTTTTATGGTGAACTGCTTAATGAGCATCAGAAAAACATCTATGAAGATGTTGTTTTCAATGATTTATCACTAAGTGAGGTTGCTGATGAATATGGCATATCAAGGCAGGGTGTTTTTGATCTTATCAAAAGAGTTAATAAATCTTTGTCTGACTATGAAAACAAGCTTCACCTGGTAGACAAATTTCTATCAACTAAATCAAGAGTTCATGATATTCTTAAGCTTTCAGATGAATATATTAATGATCAGGATATTAATAAAATTCAGTCTATTCAAAAGATTGCCAGAGATATAATTGATAATTTTTAGGAGGGTTTATGGCATTTGATAGTTTATCAGATAAACTGCAGAACATATTTAAGAACCTTCGTGGAAAGGGCCGTTTAAGTGAGGCAGATGTTAAGGCTGCACTTAAAGAAGTAAAGATGGCTTTACTTGAAGCTGATGTTAACTTTAAGGTTGTTAAGCAATTCATTAAATCTGTTGAAGAAAGAGCCATAGGACAAGACGTAATGACAAGTCTTACACCTGGTCAGATGGTTATAAAAATAGTTAATGAAGAGATGGTTTCTCTTATGGGTTCCACCACAACAGAGATTCCACTAAAATCAGGAAATGAGATTACCGTCATTATGATGGTTGGTTTACAGGGTGCTGGTAAAACTACAACAGCAGCAAAATTAGCCGGCAAGTTTAAATCAAAAGGCAAGAAACCACTTCTGACAGCCTGTGATATATACAGGCCAGCCGCTGTTGAACAGCTTAAAGTTAATGGTGAAAAACAGGGCGTTGAAGTATTTTCTATGGGAACTGGTAATAGTCCCATAGATATTGCAAAAGCATCCATTTCACATGCTAAGAATAACAATTTCAATATTGTTATTTTAGATACAGCCGGACGTCTTCATATTGATGAAGATATGATGGAAGAGTTAATTAATATTAAAGGAGCTGTTAATGTAGATCAGACTGTTCTTGTTGTTGATTCAATGACTGGTCAGGATGCCGTTAATGTTGCAGGTTCATTTAACGAGAAAATCGGCATAGACGGTGTAATTCTTACCAAACTTGATGGTGATACAAGAGGTGGTGCAGCTCTTTCTATTAAAGCTGTTACAGGAAAACCAATTCTTTATGTCGGAATGGGTGAGAAGCTGTCTGATTTGGAACAGTTTTATCCAGACAGAATGGCTTCAAGGATTCTTGGTATGGGTGATGTCCTTACTCTGATTGAGAAAGCTGAAGCCCAGATTGATCAGGAAAAAGCTAAGCAGATGGAACAAAAGCTAAAAAAAGCTGAGTTTGATTTTAATGATTTCCTTGATTATATGAGCCAGATAAAAAATATGGGAGGAATTGGATCTATTCTTAACATGCTTCCCGGCATGGGATTATCTGGTCAGATGAAAGGTTTTGATGCAAGCATGACAGATGATGCGGAGGCTAATCTGAAAAAGACTGAATCAATCATATATTCCATGACTGCAAAAGAGCGCAGCAACCCTGATATTCTTAATCCATCAAGAAAGAACAGAATTGCAAAGGGCGCTGGAGTTGACATTAGTGAAGTCAACAAGCTGGTTAAACAGTTTGATCAGATGAAGAAGATGATGAAACAGATGCCAGGTATGATGAAAGGTGCTAAAAAGGGACGTTTTAAACTACCTTTTTAACATGACTGTCCATGGACAGTCTATAGATATAATAATTTAGGAGGTGAAAATTAAAATGGCAGTAAAGATTAGATTAAAGAGATTAGGTGAAAAGAAGTCTCCATTCTATAGAATTATTGTAGCTGATTCAAGATCTCCAAGAAACGGAAGATTTATTGATCAGATTGGTACTTATGATCCTAATTATGATCCATGCAAGCTTGATATTGATGCTGAGGCTGCAAAGAAGTGGTTAGCTAATGGTGCTCAGCCTACAGAAGTAGTTAGTAAGCTTTTTAAGATGGCTGGTATTGAGAAGTAATTAGCTAGTGGAGGTGTTCTCATGAAAGAATTAGTCGAAGTGATTGCTAAGGCACTAGTTGATAATCCAGATGAGGTTGTGGTTTCAGAAACTGAGAAAGACAAGGTCATTGTTGTTGATTTAAAAGTTGCCCAGTCAGATATGGGTAAGGTAATCGGTAAATCAGGAAGAATTGCCAAGTCCATCAGAACTGTAGTGTCTGCTGCTTCTGCCAAGTCGGATAAAAAAGTAATTGTTGAAATTGATAACTAATAATAAGGCACAACTTACATTGTGCCTTATTGTATGTTAATTGCTAATTTGCTGGCTAGCAGCTTCTTTGGAGGCTTAATGGAAGATTTAC
Organism: uncultured Eubacterium sp.; assembly: GCA_945648485.1. Taxonomy (GTDB): domain Bacteria; phylum Bacillota; class Clostridia; order Lachnospirales; family Lachnospiraceae; genus Lachnospira. Next base: position 3,360 of record CALZFR010000021.1, read on the forward strand.
TTAGAGTGGGAGTAATAACACAAACCCACGGAATCAAAGGCGAAGTCAAGGTTTTTCCAACAACAGATAACCCGGAGCGCTTTAGAAAACTTAAAAGTTGTATTATTCAAGGAAAAAGACAACTTGTTCCGGTAACAGTATCCAGTGTAAAATTTTTCAAACAGTATGTTATTCTGAAATTTAAAGAATATAATGATATTAATGATATATTGGATTTTGTTAAGTGTGACCTTTTAGTAACCAGACAGAACGCGGTAGAATTAAAGCCAGGCGAGTACTTTATCTGTGATCTTATCGGAATGACTGTAAAAACTGATGAAGGGGTTGTTCTTGGTACTCTTACTGATGTTTTGGAAACTGGAGCAAACAATGTATATGAAGTTACGGATGATAAAGGAGAAGAGTATCTTATCCCGGTAATTGATCAATGCATCCTGTCTCATGATATGGATTCCCGCATTATCAAAGTACATCTGCTTCCAGGTTTATTAAATATTAACAAAAAAATATGAACGGGGGTATATATTATGCCAATTAACAAAAGAAACATTGCAAAAGCTATTATTTTATCTATTATTACATGTGGAATTTATCAAATTTACTGGTTTGTTGTATTAACTGATGAAACAAAGGCAATCGCTGGTGACTCTACAGGTGCTTCAGGTGGAATGGCATTCCTTTTTGATTTAATTACATGTGGAATTTATGGTTTTTATTGGGCTTACAAACAGGGTGAGCGTCTTGATTATTCAAAGAATTTAAGAGGAATTCCTTCTGGAAATTCAAACATCTTATATCTTATCCTCCAGATTATAGGATTAGGTATTGTGGCTCAGGCTCTTATGCAGGATTCTGTCAACAAGATTCTTGATTTTGACAGCATGAACAATAATAATGGTTCAGTTAATGCATAATTATCTATAAAATGTCTTGCATTTTATAAATAGATATGTTATATTAGCGAAGTTGTGAGAAAAGAGATGGTCCTCTGTTACATTGACTGTATTAAGAACATCCGAATAATAAGGAGGTCACACATGAACGAAATAATTAAGAACATTGAAGATGCACAGTTAAAGGCTAATGTAGACCAGTTTAATGTTGGTGATACTGTTAAAGTATCTGCTAAGATTAAGGAAGGTAACCGTGAGAGAGTTCAGGTATTCGAGGGTACTGTACTTAAGATTCAGGGTACAGGAGTTCGTAAGACTTTCACAGTAAGAAAGATTTCTAACGGTATTGGCGTTGAGAAGACCTGGCCATTACACTCACCAATTGTTGAGAGTGTTGAAGTTGTAAGACATGGTAAGGTTAGACGTGCTAAGCTTAACTACTTACGTGAAAGAACTGGTAAGGCAGCTAAGGTTAAAGAATTAGTTAAGTAATTTTGGTGTCTTAAGATTGGAGCATTGGAGAGCCTGGCTTTTCAGTGCTCTTTTTATATTAATATACGGTGAGGCAGTTATGTCAAATTTTTTAAGAAGATATCAGGAAAACACAAGATTATTAAATACATTAAAGATTGTTGCAGACATTGCCATAATAATTGTTGCAGCCTATGTGATTATTCTTTTCACATGCTATAGAACTAATATTAGTGGTAACTCCATGCAGCCTGTGTTGTGTAACAATGACACGGTCCTGATTAACAAATTCGCATATGCATATTCAAGTCCGAAAAGATATGATGTTATAGCATTTAAAACGTCTGAATCAGCATTTGATAAGATATACATTAAAAGAGTAATAGGTGTTCCAGGGGATAAAGTATTAATCAAAGATGGAAAAGTCTACATTAATGATAAACAACTGGAAGATGATGTATTTACAGATAATATTCTTACAGCAGGTCTTGCCAAGAATGAACTTTATCTCAACAAAGATGAATACTTCTGTTTAGGTGATAACAGAAATAACAGTGAAGACAGCCGTTTTGCCAATATCGGAATAATAAAAAGTGAAAATATTGTGGGAGAGCCATGGCTGATTACATCCCCATTTAACAGATTTGGCAGAGTTAAATAATAGATTTATATATAACAACTATTAAATTATCAGAATGGAGAATAATATGGATTATCAATGGTATCCCGGTCATATGACTAAAGCCAGAAGAATGATGGAAGATAATATTAAACTTATCGACCTTATAATTGAAATAATAGATGCTAGAATTCCATACAGCAGCAGAAATCCTGATATAGATACACTTGCAAAGAACAAATCAAGAATTATTCTTCTCAATAAGTCTGATCTTGCAGATGAGGCATGCAATCAGCAATGGATTGATTATTATAAAAATATGGGTTTTTATTGTCTTAAGATTAACGCTAAAAACGGATTAGGAGTCAAACAGGTTCCGCAGCTAATCAATGAAGCATGTAAAGATAAAATTGAACGAAATAAAGCGAAAGGTATATTAAACAGACCTGTACGCGCTATGATAGTCGGTATTCCTAATGTTGGCAAATCAACATTTATCAATGCATTTGCAGGAAAAGCCTGCACAAAAACAGGTAATAAGCCTGGTGTTACTAAAGGAAAACAGTGGATACACATTAATAAGAATCTTGAACTGTTAGATACACCTGGAATTCTTTGGCCTAAATTTGATGATAAAGCTGTAGGACTGCGTCTTGCCATGATTGGCTCCATGAATGACCAGATTCTCAATTTAGAAGACCTTGCATTTGAAATATTAAAATACATTAAAGACAACTATCCTGGTGCTATTCAGATGCGTTATGAAATTGACGAAAACCAGGAAATCATACAGATTATGGATGAAATCGGAGCAAAAAGAGGATGCCTTAAGAAAAATGCCTTAATTGATTATGAAAAGCTTTCAGGTATAATAACAGATGATTTCAGAAGTGGAAGGATGGGCAGAATTACACTGGAAATGCCCTAGAAGAAATATGACTAAAAAAGAAGAAGCAATGCTTAAAAAGATTGAAAAACTTAACAAAGAAAAACAGCGCATTGAAGAAATGTGTTCATACGAAAAAGAGTATTCCCAGTATGATTATTTATGTGGAATTGATGAAGTAGGAAGAGGACCATTAGCAGGTCCTGTTGTTGCATGCGCAGTTATTCTGCCTAAAGATGCCAGAATTCTGTATGTTAATGATTCAAAGAAATTAAGTCCCAAAAAAAGAGAAGAATTATATGATATAATAATAAACGAGGCTGTATCATATGGTATCGGGATTGTAAATCAGGATATTATTGACAAGATTAACATTCTTCAGGCCACATATATGGCTATGCGTCAGGCTATTAATAATCTTAGTGTTAAACCCGATATATTATTAAATGATGCTGTTACCATACCAGAAGTCGACATTAAACAGGTTCCAATAATAAAAGGAGATGCTAAAAGTCTTTCTATTGCCTGTGCAAGTATTGTTGCCAAAGTAACAAGAGACAGAATGATGGATGAGTATCACAACATTTATCCTGAATATGACTTCAAAAGCAATAAAGGATATGGTACCAAAGCTCATATTAATACATTGAAGGAAATTGGTCCTTCCCCTCTACACCGGAAGACATTTATAAAGAATTTTATATAGCATAAACTTTCCACCCAAAATGGAGGACACATAATTTGGCAATTAATTTATCCTCATTGTTAAACCAGATAAATCAAAATCAGGTTAATTCATCTGAAATTGAGAACATAAATAAACTGATATCAGGTAATCAGAATGTATCATCTGATAATAGTGGTCTTTCTTTGCTTAAAAACATGCTTGCAGGCCAGACATTTTCCGGGAAAATAATTGGAATTAATGGTGAACAAGCTTCAGTAATGCTTAATGACGGCTCAAAAATCCAAGCCAGAATAAGTGCAAACACAGAACTGACTCCAGGACGAAATATAACATTTCTTATTGAAGAGAATACATCATCCAGTATAAGTATAAAACCACTTGAATCTGCTGGTCAGGAGTCTTTTCTGATAAATAAAGCACTTGAGGCTGCCGGTCTTTTTCCTTCCGAAGAGAATATAAATATTGTATCAAATCTTCTCAGGATGAGTATGCCTGTTGATGCAAAAACCATTGGAAATATGGTAAAGTATTCTCTGAATTTTCCTGAAACAAGCCTTAATACAATTGCAAACCTTATAAGACTTGATATTCCTGTTACTAAGGACAATATCATGCAGTTTGAAGCATATAGGAATTATGAGAATTCTATTGCTGGTAAGCTTTCTCTTGTCAGTACGCAGCTTTCTGATATTATTAACGCAATTTTTGAAAATCCATCCTCAATTCATAACACTGACAGCCCAAATATTTTATCTGAAATAAACAATTTTGTTAATAGTCTGTACAATAGCAATGGTTTATCTGATAATGAATTAATTCAAAGCGCTGGTTTAAGTGAAATATTATCTGAAACAGAAATTAGTCAGATAAACGATGTTTTATCTGAAATTGCTAAAGAAAATCCATCTTTTGATATTCATGAGTTGACGGATAAAATAAACAATAATACTGCAACAGTAAAAGATATATTTAACGGATTAACCAACATACTAAAAAATAATGTTTCTACTAATTTATCTTTTAAAGATATTCCTGTCCAAAAGATTATGGAACAGATTATAAATGAAACCATGAGAATTACACCAGAAAATGTTGGAAAAGAGAATGGTATAAAGAATTACTACAAGAGAATCAAGCATATCCTTGACAATAAAGGTAATGACCTTTCTAATGATGTACTGTCATCTGTTAACAAAAACCTGAGCCAGATTAAATCTAACATTGATTTTATGAATGATCTTAACAGGAATATGACTTATTTTCAGATGCCAGTACGATTTACAGAGAGTAATGGTAATGGCGAACTGTATGTATTTACAAATAAAAAAGCTATGTCCGCCCAGTCTGATAATGTAAGCGCACTATTGCACCTTGATATGGACAATCTTGGCCCAATTGATGTTTACGTAAGACTACAGGGTAAAAATGTTAACACAAACTTTTGTCTTGAAACAGAAGAACTGTTAGACTTCGTATATTCAAATATTGACAAACTTAACGCAAGGCTGGAAAAACTTGGTTATAGCACCAAATTCGAAATGACATTAAGCACTAATGATAATAAGTTCAACTTTGTTAATGATTTTATAGAGAAGGATATACATAAGAATTCAACATCTTCCTACATTTTAGATATTAAGGCATGAGGGGAGGCATTTTAATGGCAGAGTACTACAACGAAAAAGATAAAGACAACAATGAACACAAGCCCAAAATATCTGTTGCCCTTGAATACACACCTGGTGAGGAAGCACCAAAAATTATTGCATCAGGTAAAGGCGCCCTGGCGGAAAGAATTATTGACAAAGCTAAAGAAGCAGATGTTCCTGTATATCAGGACAGTAAACTTGCCAACACTTTATCAAAATTAGAGATTGGAGATATGATTCCTCCTGAATTGTATGGTGTTGTAGCAGAGATTCTTGTATTTGTTGATGAATGTGACCGTATAAGAGGCAAAATTAAACATTGAGTATATATATTTATATAAATAATAATTTCAGGTTTAAAATATATTTTGCATCAGGCGTCATAATAATTCTTTAAGAGAAGGGGATACATTGAATAAAAGAGAAGTAGGCGCACAATGGGAACAGAAAACAGTTGAATATCTTCAAACAATAGGTATTACTGTTCTGTATAAAAATTTCCGTTGCAAAATAGGAGAGATAGACATTATTGGCATAGAAAATGACACATATATATTCATAGAAGTTAAGTACAGAAGTTCCAGAAGATATGGCTATTCTTACGAAGCAGTTAATTCAAGAAAACAGCAGACAATCAGAAAAGTGGCAGAGTGGTTTATTATATCCAATAAGCTGCCCTCCAGTACAAAATGCAGGTTTGATGTATGTGGCATTGATAATGATACAATAACCTACATTAAGAATGCATTTTAACTATTAATACCATAAAAAAGGACAATAAGACTCATCATGATACATTGCTACAAAGATTATAACCAGGCTCTAATCGGATTAAAAAGATTAAATCACATTATTCCCCACAATAACCCCAATTTATCCAATACCCTTACACTGGAAAACCATAATGGTGTTCCTATGCTTCATTTCCGTAAATTGAAAGACTTCCCATGGCTTTACCAGGGCTTTTCAACCAGAATTGGAGGGGTAAGCAGTGGAATATATGAATCTATGAATTTATCATTTAATCTTCTTGATTCAAAAGAAAAAGTATTAAATAACTTTAAAATCGTATCAGATACTATAGGCATACCGGTAGATAATATGGTATATTCTAAACAGACACATACAACCAATATTTTACAAATTGACAACTCCCATAAGGGGATGGGAATAGTCAGGGACAGAAACTTTGATAATATTGACGGACTGATTACAAATCTTCCAGAAATATGTCTTGTTACTTCCTTTGCAGACTGTATTCCGGTAATAATAGCTGATCCTGTGAACAAAGTAATTGCTTCTTTACATTCAGGCTGGAGAGGTACGGTAGGTAACATTGCCCGGAATGCTGTAGACATAATGAAGAATGAGTACGGATGTCATGCCAGTGACTTATATGGTTTTATAGGACCTGGAATATGCCCGGACTGTTATGAGGTAAGCAGTGATGTAGCAGGAGAGTTTGCTGATGTTTACTCCAATGATGAAATGTCACTTATTTTACAAAATGGAAAGGCAGATGGTAAATTCCAGCTTAATCTTCTTATGGCAAACAGGATTAACCTGTTAAATGCCGGATTATCTGACAGTAATATTTTTACCGCAGATATATGCACCAGCTGTAATCCAAAGCTCTTATTTTCACACAGGGCATCGGAAGGAAAACGAGGATTGATGTGTAATTTTATCTACTTAAAAGGAGTTTAACTAATGAACGATTTTGATCTGATAACAAGCGACAGTGAATTACCTGATTCTAGACTTATAGATAAAGAACTTTTCACCAAAAAAGCTGAAGAGAGTACTAACTTTTCAGAACTGATGATGATGTATCGTAGCGCCATCCGTGAAGTTCAGACTAAACTTGAAGTATTAAATGATGAATTTAAAACAAGACGCCAGCGAAACCCAATTGAAAGCATTAAATCCAGAATAAAAAGTCCTACAAGTATATACCATAAACTGGCAAAGCGTGGAAAACCACTTACTCTGCAGTCAATAGCTGACAATCTTAATGATGTTGCTGGAATCAGGGTAGTATGTCCATTTATAAGTGATATATACGATGTTGCAAAAATGCTTATATCCCAGGATGACATAGAAGTTCTTGAAGTCAAGGATTATATCAAGAATCCTAAACCAAATGGATATAGAAGCCTGCATTATGTCCTTATCATACCAATATTCCTCTCCACTGGAAAAGAATATATGAAGGTTGAGGTACAGATAAGGACTATTGCCATGAATTTCTGGGCCAGCCTTGAACATCAGATGCACTATAAGCAGTTTGAGAACAATGACATGCCTGAAATTGTTGGTGAACTTACAAAATGTGCAGAGAACATATATAACACAGATGTAAGAATGCAGGAGCTAAGAGAAGATATTGTCCATCTGACAAATCTTTAATATTTCTTTTTCCTTTTGTTAGCTTTAATTATAATAAAAAGAATTAATGCAAGAATTCCCGCAAATAACAGCAGACTTAAGAATGAAGTTGTAATCTCAATCAAAAAAGGATTGTCAAAGATTGACTTCTTTATAGGCTTATAGTCTGCTGTATTTATAATATCAGACAGAATCTTGCTCATGCCCGGAGTAAGAGCCTCCTGGTTAGTCTGTAATGTAAATGTAACTGCTTTCCCCTGCATCACTGTATAATATTTCTTAAGGTAAACTGTCACTAAATTACCGGAAACAGATGTAACTTCAGTTACAAAATAATTAATTCCATTTAGTTTTTCAATATAACTGTCTGTAATTGTTTCTTTGATGTTAGTTTCTTCATTTTTCTGCGTATTGGCACTGTCAATATATTCATCAAAATACCCTTTAAGAACATCATCTGAGACTTCATTAAAATTAGGAACCTGTGATGGTGCATTTTTTCCACTTACCAGAATTTCATACGTTATATCTCCTTCTTTCGGAATAAGCTCAAGATAAATATTATTAACCATAAGAAGGGCTCTGACCTGCTCAACATCACTTGCTCCAATCTTTTCAAGATATGAATTATTAGATGTTGTATTCTGGGTAAATCCAACCAGATCATTAGATACTGTTACAGCCAAATCTAAATCAGGCATCTTATAAGTGTAGGTGTCACTATTATTAAGTGGTGCAACTTCAGCTTTGACAGAAAATGTATTGTATAACAAAAGTGTTATAATTACAATGATTGTATAACATAAAATTAATATCTTTGATATGCTAATTCTTTTCATATTTTAAATCCTCTGTTTTATTATTTAATATTATGACCTTAATACTGTACAACATAGCATATAACTTTACAAAATGCAATTTTATTGATATTATATTTAGGTATGTTTATGTGAATTTTTTATAAACTGGCAGCATTTACTGACAGTTTTTGGAGGAATATTAATGAGTAAACCTATAGTTGCTGTTGTAGGCAGACCTAATGTGGGTAAATCCACATTATTTAATGATCTGGCAGGTCAGCAGATTTCAATCGTCAAAGATACACCAGGTGTAACACGTGACAGAATATATGCTGATGTTTCATGGCTTGACAGATCTTTTACATTAATTGATACAGGTGGTATTGAACCGGAATCTAACGATATTATCCTTTCACAGATGAGAGAGCAGGCACAGATTGCAATAGATACAGCTGATGTTATTATATTCCTGACAGATGTACGTCAGGGCCTTGTAGATTCTGATTCTAAGGTGGCTGATATGCTGAGGCGTTCCCACAAGCCAGTTATCCTTGTTGTCAACAAAGTTGATGATATGGATAAATATATGGCTGATGTGTATGAATTTTATAATCTAGGTATTGGTGAACCGATACCAGTTTCAGCTATCGGAAAACTTGGTCTTGGAGACATGCTTGATGAAGTGATTAAACATTTTCCGGAAGATGCAGGTAAAGATGAGGACGATGACAGACCAAGAGTTGCTATAGTTGGAAAGCCTAATGTTGGCAAATCATCAATTATTAACAGACTCCTTGGTAAAAACCGTGTTATTGTGTCTGATATTGCTGGAACAACAAGAGATGCCATTGATACAGTAATCAAATATAATGGTAAAGAATATGTTTTTATTGACACAGCCGGTTTAAGGCGTAAAAACAAAATCAAAGAAGAAATTGAAAAATACAGCATAATCAGAACTGTTTCTGCAGTGGAAAGAGCTGATATAGTTATAGTTGTTATTGATGCCACAGAAGGAATTACCGAACAGGATGCCAAAATAGCAGGAATTGCCCATGAGCGTGGTAAAGGCATTATTATTGCTGTTAATAAATGGGATGCTATCGAAAAGAATGACAAAACTGTAAAAGAATTCACTGATAAAATCAAAGATACCCTTTCATTTATGTCTTATGCTGAAATTATATTTATTTCTGCAGAAACAGGACAGCGAATTGGTAAGATATATGAACTTGTAGACCAGATTATTGAAAGCCAGAACTTAAGAGTTCCAACTGGAGTTCTTAATGAGATTCTCACGGAAGCAGTTGCCATGCAACAACCACCTTCTGATAAGGGAAAAAGACTTCGTATATATTATATTACACAGGTTTCTGTCAAGCCGCCAACCTTTGTAATGTTTGTCAATGACAAACAGCTTACGCATTTCTCTTATACAAGATATATTGAGAATAAGATAAGAGATGCCTTTGGTTTCAGAGGTACATCCATCAGATTTATTAACAGGGAGCGAAAAGAAAAAGAATGATAGAAAGAATAATTGTATTAATAATTGGGTATTTTATAGGTGCCCTGATTCAAGGTGGATTTTTAATTGGCAAATTTAATAAAATTGATATTCGTAACTATGGAAGTGGTAATGCCGGCACAACTAATGTTATGAGAACTCTTGGAAAAAAAGCAGGATTTCTTACCTATTTTCTTGATACATTCAAAGCAATTCTTTCATGCATTATTGTACATTTTCTATTTGGAAAAAACTGTGATTATGAGTTGTTATTGTTTTTATACAGTGGCTTAGGTGTTATACTTGGACACAATTTCCCTTTCTATCTTAAGTTTAAGGGAGGAAAAGGAATTGCAGCAACATCAGGTGTAGCGTTTACTATTTCGATTTTTCCACAGCATTGCTGGATAATTCTTGTTGCTGCCATGGCGACATTTTTTATTGTAATGTTCACAACCAAATACGTATCATTAGGCTCTCTCTTAGGTATCGGCATGATACTTGTATTATTTATAACCTGGGCATTTCTGGGCTTGCTTCCACTTTCAGGTTCACATCTGTATGAAGCATGTATTATAATGTTTTTAATTGTTGCTTTAGGATATATCAGACACAGTGGTAATATTAAGAGATTAATGAATGGAACTGAACGTAAAATAGGACAAAAAAAGAAAGAGGAACAAAATGGCTAATATAAGTATTATGGGTGCTGGAAGCTGGGGTATTGCATTATCAATCCTGCTAAATAACAATGGACACAATGTTAAAATATGGTCTGTTTTTCCACAGGAAATAGAGGAACTGGATAAAACAAGAGAAAATAAAAAATGTCTGCCTGGGGTAATAATCCCGGATTCAATTCATTTCACAACTAAGGCTGAGGATGCTGTTAACGGGGCAGATGTTATTGTTCTTGCTGTTGCATCACCTTACACACGTTCTACAGCCAGGTTATTTGCTCCTTTTGTGAAAGAAGGGCAGTATATTGTAAATGTTGGTAAGGGAATTGAGGAGGAAACTCTTGAAACTCTCTATGACGTAGTATCTGATGAGATTCCTAATGCCACTTTGGCAGTTTTGTCTGGTCCAAGCCATGCAGAAGAGGTAGGACGAGGAATTCCAACAACATGTGTAATAGGAACAAAACACAAAAAAGATGCTGATTATCTCCAGAATATATTCATGAGCGATGTATTCAGAGTATACACAAGTCCAGATGTTCTTGGAATATGTATTGGCGGTTCTTTAAAAAATGTAATTGCATTAGCAGCAGGAATTGCCGATGGATTAGGATACGGTGACAATACTAAAGCAGCGCTAATTACCCGTGGAATAACTGAAATTGCAAGACTTGGCGTAGCCATGGGAGCTGAAATCGAGACATTCATAGGATTATCCGGAATCGGAGACCTGATTGTAACCTGTGCAAGTATGCACAGCCGTAACAGAAGAGCAGGCATACTTATTGGTAAAGGCTACACAAAGGATCAGGCTATGGAAGAAGTCCAGATGGTAGTTGAAGGTGTTTTCTCTGCAAAAGCGGCACTTAAACTTTCCGAAAAATATAATGTTGAAATGCCAATAGTATACCAGGTCAATGAAATTTTATTTAATAATAAGAAACCTGATCTTGCAGTTAGAGACCTGATGCTTCGTGATAAAAAAATTGAGTCAGACAGCAGAAATGATTGGAAATAAGCAAAAATACAAGTAAAGGATGTGTGATTATGCGGGTTATTGCCGGAAGTGCACGGAGTCTTCCTTTAAAAACAGTGGAAGGACTGGAAACAAGACCAACAACTGATAGAATTAAAGAGACACTTTTTAATATGCTTCAGACTAAAGTGCCTGGAAGCCGTTTTCTTGATTTATTCTCAGGGAGTGGTGCCATTGGAATTGAAGCACTGAGCCGTGGCGCTGCCGAAGCGTATTTTGTTGAATATTCAAAGCCCTGCATTACCTGCATTAAGGATAATCTTAAATTTACCCACCTGGAAGACAGGGCAGTTGTAATGGAGCAGGATGTATTGTCAGCAATCAACAGGATTAACAGCAGCAAACCATTCGATATTATTTTTATGGATGCACCATATGGTATGGGGCTGGAGAAGGACGTTCTGTATGCTTTGTCAGGTTCAGACCTGATTGACAGCTATACAACAATTATTATCGAGGAAAATATTGATACAGATTTATCATACATTGACAGTATTCCACGTTTACACATAGAAAAAAACAAACAATATAAAACTAATAAACATGTTTTTATCAATGTTACAGAATAGTAATGGATAGTCTGTATATTGTTTCAGAAATGAGGACTACAATGAAAAGTGCAATTTATCCAGGAAGTTTTGACCCTATAACTCTTGGTCATCTTGACATAATTAAAAGATCAGCAGGGCTTACTGACCACCTTATCGTGGCAGTTCTTAATAATAGTTCAAAAACTCCATTGTTTTCAGTTGATGAACGTGTTAATATGTTAAAAGAAGTTACC
>CALZFR010000022.1 GCA_945648485.1 uncultured Eubacterium sp.
GGATATCATTTCGTTACCGCAGACCAGATAATTCTTGATTAATGAAAATAAAGGCTTGATTTTTTAATGGCTACATATTATCATGATGAATATATTTGAAAATGCGTTGACCGGGAGGAGTACATATCAGGCACCCCAAGAGAGAATCCCTGGATTAATCCAAGCTGTGAGGAGATTCGGGAAAGCAGGTATGGAAGGTAGCCCAGGTAGCAGTGCAGCTGAGAAACATTATGAGTAGGCTGTGCCGTATTAATCCACGTTACAGGATTTTCGAGTGATAAATGAAGGTGGTACCGCGTAATTACGCCCTTTGTACAGTAGTGTTTCTGTACAGAGGGCTTTTTATCTGTACAGAAATATTTAAATCAATATTTAAAGAATGGAGAAATTCAATGAGCAAAGAGTTAAACAAGAATTATGACCCTTCTGAAATAGAGGGAAGACTTTATCAGAAGTGGCTGGATAATAAGTACTTCCATGCAGAGGTTGACAGAAGCAAGAAGCCATTTACAATTGTTATGCCGCCTCCTAATATAACAGGTAAGCTTCATATGGGACATGCCCTTGATAATACCATGCAGGATATTATTATCAGATTTAAGAGAATGCAGGGGTATGAAGCATTATGGGTTCCTGGAACAGACCATGCCAGTATCTCAACAGAGGTTAAGGTTACTAATGCTCTCAAGGAAGAAGGAATTGACAAGCATGACCTTGGCAGAGAAGGTTTCTTAAAGAGAACATGGGAGTGGAAGAAGGAATATGGCGGAACAATTACAAGCCAGTTAAAGAGAATTGGTTCTTCCTGCGACTGGGACAGAGAGCGCTTTACCATGGATGAGGGATGCTCTAATGCTGTACAGACTGTATTTATTAATCTATATAATAAGGGTCTCATATATAAGGGAAGCAGAATTGTAAACTGGTGTCCAGTATGTAAGACATCAATTTCTGATGCAGAGGTTGAACATGAGAACCAGGCTGGACATTTCTGGCATATTAATTATCCTGTGGTAGGTGAAGAAGGAAGATTTGTCCAGATAGCCACTACAAGACCAGAGACACTTCTTGGTGACTCAGCACTTGCTGTTAATCCAGATGATGACAGATACAGGGATTTAGTTGGAAAGGAAGTATATCTTCCTCTCACAGACAGAAAGATTCCTGTTATTGCAGATTCATATGTTGACATGGAATTTGGTACAGGTGTTGTTAAGATTACACCTGCCCATGACCCTAACGACTTCGAGGTTGGTAAGAGACATAATCTTCCGGAAATTAACATATTAAATGATGACGCTACAATCAACAGCCTTGGTGGAAAATACGCAGGGATGGACAGATATGAAGCAAGGAAGGCAATGGTTGCTGACCTTGATGAATTAGGTCTTCTTGTTAAGGTTGAGGATCATGAGCACAATGTTGGAACTCATGACCGTTGCAAGACAACTGTAGAGCCAATGATTAAACAGCAGTGGTTTGTTAAGATGGATGAACTTATTAAGCCAGCAGTTGAGGCTGTTAAGAATGGTGATATTGAGCTTGTTCCTGCATCAATGGACAAGACATATTACAACTGGACTGATAATATCAAGGACTGGTGTATTTCAAGACAGTTATGGTGGGGACATAGAATTCCTGCATATTATTGTAAGGATTGTGGTGAGATGGTTGTATCAGCTGATGAGGTCTGTACATGTCCTAAGTGTTCAGGAAAGAATATGGAGCAGGATCCGGATACACTTGATACATGGTTTTCATCTGCCCTCTGGCCTTTCTCTACACTTGGATGGCCAGACAATACAGAGGAACTGGATTATTTCTATCCAACTGATGTACTTGTAACAGGTTATGATATTATATTCTTCTGGGTTATCAGAATGATTTTCTCAGGATACGAGCATATGGGTAAGAAGCCATTCAGTAAGGTATTATTCCATGGCCTTGTAAGAGATTCACAGGGAAGAAAGATGAGTAAATCTCTTGGTAATGGTATTGACCCACTTGAGGTAATTGATAAATATGGTGCAGACGCACTTCGTTATACACTTGTTACAGGTAATGCACCTGGCAACGATATGAGATTCTATTGGGAAAGAGTAGAGGCAAGCCGTAATTTTGCCAATAAGGTATGGAATGCATCAAGATTTATCATGATGAATGATCCTGAAGGAAAGATTAAGACAACTGACCCTGTTCCTGCTGACCTTACAGAAGCGGATAAGTGGATACTTTCAAAGATGAATAATCTTGTTAAGGAAGTTACAGATAACATGGAGAAGTACGAGCTGGGTATTGCAGTTTCCAAGCTTAACGATTTTATCTGGGAAGAATTCTGCGACTGGTATATTGAGATGGTTAAGCCTCGTCTCTACAATGATGAGGATACAACAAAGACAGCTGCAATATGGACATTAAAGACTGTCCTTATTGATGCTTTGAAACTGCTTCATCCTTATATGCCATTTATTACAGAGGAAATATTCTGTAATATCCAGGATGAGGAAGAGTCAATTATGATTTCAAACTGGCCAGTTTACGATGAAACCTTCAACTTCCAGAAGGAAGAGAATTCTATCGAAATAATTAAGACCGCTGTCCGTAACATTAGAAATCTGCGTGCCCAGATGAATGTTGCTCCATCAAGAAAGGCTTTAGTCTATGTTGTTTCAGATAAGAAGGAAATACGTGATATATTTGAAAACGGCAGTGTGTTCTTTGCAACATTAGGCTATGCAAGTGATGTTGTTATTAAGGAAGATAAGTCTGGAATACCAGAAGATGCAGTTTCAACAGTTATTCCTGATGCAGTAATCTATATTCCATTTGCTGAATTAGTTGATATTGACAAGGAAATAGAAAGACTTAAGAAGGAAGAAGGCAGACTTCAGGGCGAGATTAAGAGATGTCAGGGAATGCTTGGTAATGAAAAGTTTGTATCTAAGGCACCTCAGTCAAAGATTGACGAGGAAAAAGAAAAACTCGCAAAATATGAGCAGATGCTTGACCAGGTAAAGGAAAGATTAAACACATTGTCAAAGTAATACAGCATTTTTACATGTGGGAAAAGGAGGCTTTATGGCAGAATCAAAGATGCAGGCCATTGAATATGGAAGATATTCAATGGAGATGAGAAGTGGTAAAATTCTGAATATTGATGAAGGATTTACAAAACTTTTAGGTTACACAGAGGACGATGTCAATGAGGGCTTGGTATTCAAGCAGTTCGTGCCTGATGTGGAGTATGATGAGATTATTAAAGATTTAAGGAAAAAGTTTATAGACAACATATACTCATGCTATGAGCATGAGATGGTTACAAAGTCTGGAAGCAGAGTGAGAGTTGTATCTTTCATTACTATCCAGAACAAGCTTCTTGAAGGACACAGAGTCCTTGAGGTTGGAATTGCTGCTATAAACTAGAAAGCAGGAAGATGGAATTTAGTTTTTCAGAAAAAGCACAGTATTTTAAGCCTAATATATTCAATATACTAAAGGTTGAAATGGAAAAACAGGAGAAGAAAGGGATTAAGACAATTAATTTTTCCGTGGGAACTCCTGATTTTCCGCCAGCTCCCCATGTCATTAATGCAGTGACACAGGCAGCTGCAGACCCTGAGAATTATAAGTATTCTCTTACAGATTCACCTGAACTTATAAGTGCAGTAATTGACTGGTATGGCAAGAGATATGGTGTAGTGCTTACTAAAGATGAGATAATGTCAGTTAATGGTTCTCAGGAGGGACTGGCACATATTGCAATGACTGTATGTAATCCTGGTGACATTATACTTGCTCCTGATCCGGGATATCCTATCTTTTCTGTAGGTCCATTTTTAAATGATGCCAGGGTGTGCTATTACAATCTTAATCCAGATAAGCATTTTGAACCGGACCTTCAGGGGATAGATGAAGAAATTGCAAAGAAAGCTAAGATGATTGTGGTTTCTTATCCATTAAACCCTACCTGCACCTGCGCAGATAAAGATTTCTACGAGGAACTTGTGGCATTTGCAAAGAAGTATAACATTCTTGTTGTACATGATAATGCATATTCAGAGATAGAGTATGATGGAAGAAAAGGTTTTTCATTTCTTTCAGTTCCTGGGGCAAAGGACGTTGGCGTTGAATTTAATTCCCTGTCAAAGACATACAATCTTACAGGACTTAGAATTTCATTCTGCCTTGGTAACAGTGAAGTTATTAAGAAGTTCAGCACGATCCGTTCCCAGTTTGATTATGGTGTAAGCTTCATTGTGCAGAAAGCGGCAATAGCAGCTCTTACAGGTCCGCAGGATGGTGTGGCTGCCCAGCAGAAGCAGTATGAAAAAAGAAGAGATGCATTATGTTCGGGCTTAAATACCATAGGATGGAAAGTTCCATATTCAGAGGGTACGATGTTCGTATGGGCACCTCTTCCTAAAGGGTACACATCATCTGAAAAGTTCTGTCTTGATATGGTGGCTGCAACAGGTGTTTTGTGTACTCCAGGCAGTGCATTTGGCTCCAATGGAGAAGGATATGTAAGATTTGCACTGGTTCATCCGGAGGAAGTTATTAAAGAAGCTGTTGAAAAGATTAACAGCTGGTTTAACAGTTTATAAAATCATGTTGACAATGCACTGGCGTAATGGTATGTTCTATTATGTCAGTGCGTTTTGCATGAATAACAACTTAATAAGAAGAGTGAGTGTTAAGCTCCAACCTTCAGGGCAAAGTGAGACGTTATTTTTGATGCGTCAATTCTTGACCGGCAGTGAAATCATACAATGATTAAGTCTGCGAACCTGCAAAGCAGGCCGATTAAGTGAGAATCTTAAACCGACAGTAAAGTCTGGATGAAAGAAGGAGAGGTTTTATGTCTAATTTTTTATCTACAATTCAGAAGACGGTTTCGTCTGCAAAGGATAATATTTCATTTATCCTGGTTTCCCTTGTCATGATAGTGGTAGTTTATTTTGTAGCCTTTGGCTGTGAAAAAATTATCGAGAAGAAGAACGGAATTAAGTTCTCATCAGATAAGACAAAGATTAACAAGCTTGTAATTATGGCAATGTTTTCAGCCGTTGCTGCTGTACTTATGTATGTTGAATTTCCTATTACATTCATTGCACCAGCATTCTATGAGATGGATTTAAGTGAAGTTCCTGTCATGATAGGTTCATTCATGTTAGGACCTTGTGCAGGAGTAATAATGGAAGCGGTTAAGGTACTTTTAAAGCTGGTTTTAAAGGGAACCTCCACAGCCTTTGTGGGAGATTTTGCCAACTTTATATTAGGATGTGCACTGGTAGTTCCAGCATCAGTTTTATATCACACTAAGAAGACTAAGAAAAGAGCAGTTATTGGACTTGTAACAGGTGGAATTGTTCTTATTGTGTCGGGAGTATTTCTTAATGCACTGTATCTTCTTCCGAAGTATTCCCAGCTCTATGGTATGCCAGTTGAGACCTTTATTAATATGGGTGCAGCCATTAACCCTGCAATCAGTAATATTTTTACTTTTGTAATTCTTGCAGTTGCACCATTTAATCTGATTAAAGCTACAGTAGTCGGTGTAATAACCATGCTGCTTTATAAGTATTTAAGCCGATTGATAAAGGTTCATAATAATTAGTTTTAAAGATGCCAGAACAGTGATGGTATCGTCTTGGCACTGACAGCCCGTTATATAGAATAGTTGTTTTAAGCCATTACATTTGATTGCAAATGTAATGGCTTTTGTGTTATACTCTCAAAGTTAGTGAGTATTTTTATTTCCAGACACAATTTATAAGAAAGTGATGATTGTATGAAACATGGATTTATCAGGGCAGCGGCAATGACTCCTGTAATAAGGGTTGCAGACTGCCAGTATAATACTGACAGAATAATTGAACAGGCAAAAGAGGCATACAGTAATAATGTAAGGCTTGTTGTTTTTCCTGAAATGTGTATTACAGGATATACATGTAATGATTTATTTCTTCAGGAGGAGCTTATCAGGAGTGCTAAGGAATCTCTTGTGAGGCTGGTAAAGCAGACCAGGGATTTAAAAGGGATGCTTATATTTGCAGGCCTGCCTTATGAACATGACTGCAAGCTGTACAACGTAGCAGCTGCCATATGTGATGGGAAAATTCTTGGACTTGTACCTAAAAGATATCTTCCGAATTACGGAGAATTCTATGAGAGACGGCAGTTTACTCCAGGATTTGAAAAAACAGAGTGGACAAGGATTGATAATGACAGTATTCCAATTGGTTCCAATCTGCTGTTCAGATGCACTAATATGAATGGATTTGTGGTAGGAGCAGAAGTGTGTGAAGATCTATGGGTACCACAGCCCCCAAGCATATCACATGCCATCAATGGTGCGACAGTTATTGTAAACTGTTCTGCCAGCAATGAGACAGTAGGAAAGAAGCAGTACAGGCTGGAACTTGTTAAGGGACAGTCAGCAAGACTGGTTTCAGCATATGTATATTCAAGTGCCGGCGAAGGAGAATCAACCCAGGATATAGTATTTGGGGGACACAATATAATATGTGAGAATGGAACCATATTAGGCAGTGGTAAATTGTTTGATAACCAGTCTGTGTATTCTGATATAGACCTGGATAAATTAAGGTCAGAACGCAGGAAAATGACCACATATAACTGCATGGAAACTGACAAGGACAAATATACGTTTATAGATTTTACCACCAGCATTGTGGAGCTTAATCTCATAAGAAAATATGAAAAAACACCTTTCGTTCCATCTGACAAGGCAAAGAAAGAAGAAAGATGCGAAGAAATTCTCAATATTCAGACCTATGGGCTCAAGAAAAGACTTGTTCATACAGGCTGTAAAAGTGCAGTGATAGGTTTGTCCGGAGGTCTTGATTCTACCCTTGCCCTTCTTGTTACGGTAAGGGCATTTGATGCCTGCACAATGGACAGAAGCCGGATTATATGTGTCACCATGCCTTGCTTTGGCACAACTGACAGAACTTATAACAATGCAGTTACTCTATCAAAGCAGCTGGGGACAACTCTTCGTGAAATTAATATAAAAGAGGCTGTATCACTACATTTCAGGGATATTGGCCATGATGAGTCTGTTCATGATGTCACATATGAGAATGGACAGGCAAGGGAAAGAACCCAGATTCTTATGGATATTGCCAACCAGACGGAAGGAATGGTAATAGGAACAGGAGATATGTCCGAGCTGGCATTGGGATGGGCAACTTATAATGGTGACCACATGTCAATGTATGGAGTTAATGCATCTGTTCCGAAGACTTTAGTCCGTCATCTTGTGAGATTCTATGCTGATACATGCAATGATGATAAATTAAAGGAAGCTTTGCTTGATGTGCTGGATACGCCGGTTAGTCCGGAACTTCTGCCACCTTCAAGTGATGGCAATATATCACAGAAAACAGAAGATCTGGTTGGACCATATGAACTTCACGATTTTTTCATGTATCATATGTTAAGATTTGGAGTGTCACCAGAGAAGCTGTTTAGAATTGCTAAAGACACATTTAAAGATACTTATGATGAATACACAATATACAAGTGGCTGCGGACCTTTGTATGGAGATTCTTCTCACAACAGTTTAAGAGATCATGCCTTCCGGATGGACCAAAGGTTGGTACGGTGGCGGTTTCACCAAGAGGAGATTTAAGGATGCCTAGCGATGCGTCAAGTTCATTGTGGATGATGGAATTAGATAACATAAAGTCCAGATATGGATTTTAGTAATGGAGGTAAACATGGCAAAAGTTAATAACAAGAATGTTACAGGACAGTCAGAAAAGGTTGTCACAAAGTATGATTTAAAGAAACAGAAAAGATTAGAAGCACAGCGCAGGGAAAAAAGAGAAAGAAAGATTGCAATTGTATCAACAATTATTATTCTTGCAGCTATAATAATCACTTCGGTGACAGTGGCAGTTAATAATTACATCAGGGTTAATAAAAAATATGTTGTAATTGATAATGAACCAGTAAGCGAAATTGAATTTAATCTCTATTACAGCATGGCTAAGACAAATGTCTTAAACTCATATGGTTCATATCTTTCTTATCTGTATGGATATGATTCATCTAAGAATGACAAGCTTCAGAATTATTCTGACGAGCAGACATGGTATGATTATTTTGCAAGTATGACTGTTGAATCTATTAAGTCAGCTAAGGCTTTATTAAAGATTGCAGATGAGAAGAATTACGAGTATACAACTTATGAAGAGGATTTAAAGGAATTTAATGACCAGATTAAATCTGGAGCAGAAGAAGCTTCCATGACAGTTAATGAATACTATAAATCACTTATGGGTAAGAATGTAACTGAGAAGAAGGTCCAGAAATATCTGTATAATTACCTTAAGAGCTCATATGCACAGGAAATGCTTGAAAAAGATATGTCAGCTTCTGATTCAGAGATTGACAGCTATTACAATGAGAACAAGAATAATTATGATAAGGTTTCATACAGAGTTCTTGAGATTGCAGCAACAGATGCCTCAGATTCTGCTGCAGTTACAACAGCTAAGAATAGTGCTGACGAGATGCTTGGTAAGATTACAGATGAAGCTTCATTTAATGATTTGTGTGCAGAGTATGCATCTAACAAGGATGAATACAAGAGCAACAAAGACCTGTCATTAAAGACAGATGTTACCTACAGCACAGCTGGACAGAATGTGGCAGAATGGCTGTTTGACAGCACAAGAACTGCTGGAAACAAGACAGTAATTGAGGATACAGATAACGGAAAGTTCACAGTTTTATATTTCCTTTCAAGAACATCAGGAAAGGATGATAGCAAGGAAGATATAGCCCAGACTGTTGTAAACAGCAAATGTCAGGAATACATTGAGCAGTATACTTCTTCAATGAACTTTATTGACAGTAAGCACAGGATTGTGATGTCTGCCGATGAGTAAAATTAATTTCATGGATTTTCAGTGTGCCATCTTTGATTTGGATGGCACACTGATTAATTCTACAGGGGTGTGGAACAAGGTGGATGAAGATTTCTTTAACAGAAGGAATGTAATCATGCCGCCTGAATTTCCACAGGTAATTAAAACACATACATTAATGTCTGGAGCAGTGTATATTAAAGACAGGCTGTCACTGCCGGAATCACCGGAGGATATTGTTAAAGAATGGCATGATGCAGCAGTTTATGCCTATCATAATGATGTAAGGATTAAGCCATATGTAAAGGAACTCCTCAAACTTTTAAAGAACAGCTATGGATATAAGATTGGTCTTGCTACGTCAAATACCCATGAACTCTATGACCAGTGTTTAATAAATAATGGTATATATGATTATTTTGATTCCTTTACCCAGTCAGATGAAGTTGAAAGACTGAAAGGTTTTCCTGATATATATGAAAAATCAGCAGAACGTATGGGCGTTCCCAAGGAAGAATGCATTGTGTTTGAAGACGTGTACCAGGCTGTAAAGGGAGCCAGAATGGGGAACTTTTTTACCGTGGCAGTGGAGGATTCTGCCTCCGCAGGCGACAGGGAAGAAATAATTAAAATTGCAGATGTTTATATTAAAAGTTTCAGGGAACTGGTCTGATTACATATATATTTGGTTAGAATATTTTCATTCATGTATGATGAATGTGAAAGAGAGGATTAAGTGGAAAAGAAATATATTTTATTTGATTTGGATGGGACTCTTACTGATTCATATCTTGGAATTACAAGATGTGTCCAGTATGCTTTAAATGATCAGGGGATTGAAGAGAATAACTTGGATGTGTTGAAGCAGTATATTGGACCATCACTGGACTACAGCTTTAATAAATATCATGGACTTACAGGGGATAATCTTACCAGGGCAGTTGCAAAATACAGGGAAAGATATAAGGATACAGGTATCTTTGAGAATGAAGTGTATGATGGAATTGAATACTGTCTTAAAACACTTAAGTCTGCGGAAAAGATACTTTGTCTTTCTACATGTAAGCCGGAAGTTTTTGCTGAAAGAATTCTTGAACATTTTGGATTGAGACAGTATTTTACTGTGGTAACCGGCTCTGATCTGGAAGGACTAAGAAAACATAAGAGCCAGGTTATTGAGGAGACATTCAGAAGAATTATGGTTGATGTCCTTAATGTTGAACCTGATACAGATAAGCAAAACATCATTAAAGCTGATTCTATAATGGTTGGAGATAGGGATCAGGACGTTAATGGTGCCCATGAGGAACAGATTGAATGTATTGGAGTAAGGTATGGCTATGCTAAAGAAGACGAGCTGGAGAATGCAGGGGCAGACTATATCGTAGCAACAGTACCTGAACTTACTGCATTGATTCTTTCATGACCAGTTGATTAATTAATCCTGTTAAAAATATTGATAAAATTAACCTTACAATCCTGCAAAAATCATTGATTAAATTAACCTTACAATCCTGCAAAAAGCCATGACTTTTTATTAACAGTGTGATATAATACTCCTATGAGGGTGAAGACAAGGTATTACCCATTAATGTACATAAGGAGGTTTTATTTACAATGGCAAACAGATTTGTATTGAATGAAACAAGTTATCATGGCGCAGGAGCAATTAAGGATATTGTTCCTGAGGCACAGGGAAGAGGCTTTAAGAAAGCTCTTGTATGTTCAGATCCTGACCTTATTAAGTTTAATGTTACAAGCAAGGTAACAGGTATACTTGATGAAGCTGGTCTTTCATATGAGGTGTATTCTAATATTAAGCCTAATCCAACTATTGAGAATGTTCAGCAGGGTGTAGAAGCATTTAAGAAGTCAGGCGCTGATTACATTATAGCAATTGGTGGTGGCTCTTCAATGGATACAGCCAAGGGTATCGGAATTATTATTGCCAATCCTGATTTCGCTGATGTAAGAAGCCTTGAAGGAGTTGCACCAACTAAGAATAAGTCTGTACCAATCTTTGCTGTTCCAACAACAGCAGGTACAGCTGCTGAGGTAACAATTAACTATGTAATCACAGATGCAGAGAAGAACCGCAAGATGGTATGTGTAGATCCTAAGGATATTCCTGTTGTTGCATTTGTTGACCCAGATATGATGTCATCAATGCCTAAGGGACTTACAGCTGCCACAGGTATGGATGCCCTTACACATGCAATAGAAGGATACATAACAGGAGGAGCATGGGAGTTATCTGATATGTTCCATCTTAAGGCAATTGAGATTATTGCAAGAAGTCTCCGTGCAGCAGTTAATAATGACCCTAAGGGACGTGAGGATATGGCTCTTGGACAGTATGTGGCTGGTATGGGATTCTCTAATGTAGGTCTTGGTATTGTTCATTCAATGGCTCATCCACTGGGTGCTTTATATGACACACCACATGGTGTAGCTAATGCAATTATTCTTCCAACAGGTATGGAGTACAACGCACCTGTTACAGGAGAGAAATATCGTGAGATTGCCCGTGCAATGGGTGTTGAGGGCGTTGATGATATGTCACAGGAGGAATACAGAAAAGCAGCTATCGATGCTGTTAAGCAGCTTTCTAAGGATGTTGGTATTCCAGCAGACCTTAAGGAAATTGTTAAACCAGAGGATGTTGATTTCCTTTCACAGTCAGCATATGATGATGCATGCCGCCCAGGTAATCCAAGAGAGACAAGTGTAGATGAAATCAAGAAGTTATATCTGTCTTTGATGTAATACATTGTTTTTTGTAGTATTTATTATAATATAGAGTTTGCAGTGTTTGATACATTGCAAACTCTTTTTTGTTTGTGTATAATAAGTAGCGTACGAATAAATATTACATGAGAATATAATCATGTGGAAAGTGTGAGATTATGGCTGGTTATGTTTTAAGCTGTTGTTCTACAGCAGACTTGTCAGAAGAACATTTTAATAGCAGGGACATTCAGTACATCTGCTTCCATTATTCTCTTAATGGAGAGTCTTATCCTGATGATTTAGGAAAATCAATTCCTTTTCCGGATTTTTATAAGGCAATGGCTGATGGAGCAGAAACCAAAACATCCCAGATAAATGCAGACGAGTACAGAGAGTATTTTGAAGGATTTCTTAAGCAGGGGAAAGATATTCTTCATGTTACACTCTCTTCGGGTATATCAGGCACAATTAACTCTGCATTAATTGCCAGAGATATGCTGGCTGATAAGTATCCTGACAGGAAAATAATAGTGGAGGATTCGCTTGCTGCCTCTTCTGGTTATGGACTTCTTATGGATAAACTGGCAGATTTAAGAGATGATGGAATGGAAATCGATGAACTTCATCAGTGGCTTGTTGACAACAGGTTAAGGGTTCATCACTGGTTTTTCTCAACAGACCTTTCATTCTATGTGAAGGGTGGAAGAATTTCCAAGGTTTCAGGATTTGTGGGCAGTGTCCTTAATATTTGTCCTCTTCTTAACGTAAGTGATAAGGGCAAGCTGATTCCAAGATATAAGATAAGATCAAAGAGAAAGGTCATTGAAGCAATAGTTGGCAAGATGACTGAATTTGCAGATGACAGACTGGACTACAGCGGTAAATGCTATATATGTCATTCAGCCTGCATTGAGGATGCTGAGGCTGTAGCTGCTCTTGTTGAAGAGAAGTTCCCGAAGCTTGATGGAAAAGTATTGATTAATGATATTGGTACAACTATCGGTTCACATACAGGTCCAGGTACTGTTGCATTATTCTTCTGGGGAGATAAAAGGGTAGATTAATGATTATTAATTCGGCTGATTATGATATTGATACAACAGGAAGGACACTTGTTACTGAAAAGCTGCAGGAGCTTATTGACCTTGCAGCGAGGAAATGTGGAACGCTAAAGCTTGGCAGGGGAATATACCTTACGGCACCATTATTCTTAAGAAGTAATATGAATCTGGTAATGGATTCAGATACAGTGCTATTAGGTACAACAGATGAGTCTGTTATTGGCTGTATTGATACCCGGGTCGCTGGAATTGAGATGGAATGGTACCCAGGAGTGCTTAATATTAACAATGCCAGTCATGTTACAGTTTCCGGTGGAAAGATTGACGGACAGGGTGAATACTGGTGGAAAAAGTACTGGGGCAGTGACTGCAGAGGCGGAATGAGAAAAGAATACGATGAAAAAGGGTTGCGCTGGGCATGTGACTACGACTGCATGAGAGTGAGAAACCTTTTGGTATACGATTCCACAGATATCAGTATAAGTAATCTGACTTCCGTTAATTCGGGATTCTGGAATGTACATATATGTTATTGCAGTAATGTTAAACTTAGTGGAATTCATATTATATCCGGGAGTTCCAACAGCCCAAGTACTGATGGGATAGATATTGACTCAAGCTGTAATGTGGTCATAGAGAAGTGTGTCACTGACTGCAATGATGACAGTATCTGTATTAAATCAGGAAGAGACCAGGATGGATTAAGGGTTGGCAAACCGTCAAAAGACATTCTCATTAAAGACTGCACCATTAATAGAGGATTTGGAATTACAATTGGAAGTGAAGTTTCAGGTGGGATTGAGAATATTACAATAAGAGATATCCATTTTAATGGAACAGACTGTGGTTTCAGGATTAAATCCTCAAGAGTAAGGCAGGGATATATAAAAAATGTAGATTTTAGTAATATTACCATGGTTAATGTAAAGTATCCTGTCCATATATGTCTTGACTGGAATAAAGCATACTGCCAGTGTGAGCTTCCACAGGGATACTCCGGTGGTATTCCTGCCCATTGGGAAAAATTGTTGCAAAGGTCCGCAAAGGAAAAGCTTACCATAGTTGAGGAGATTAATATTTCACATTTGAAAGCTGGTTATACAGATGAATGTGAGTATGTAACAAGAGCGTTTAATATTGAAGGATATGTTAATCAGCCGGTAAGAGGTATTACAATGCAGGATGTGTCAATAAGAAGTCATGAATATGGAAGGGTAAGCTGTGTTGAACATTTAGTAATGGATAATGTTACCATAGACGCAGCAGGAGAGCACTGCAGTGACAATGATGAGTATGACAACAGGTAATAGCTGTAATTGGATAATATATGCACAAGATACACAGAATATTCTTAGTTAAGGCACTTTTTAGTAAATAAATATTGATTTTTCCGATTAAATATGTATACTTATATCTAGTGTGAATTTTTTCACACTTTTATCAAAGCATGTATTGGATTATGGTCCATACAGGAATACTATTATTAGAAAAGAGAGGTTAATGTAAGATGGCACAAATCGATTTAAGCAAGTACGGTATCACTGGAACTACTGAGATTGTTTACAATCCTTCTTATGAGATGTTATTCCAGGAAGAGACAAAGCCTGAACTTGAGGGCTATGAGAAGGGTCAGGTAAGTGAACTTGGCGCTGTTAATGTTATGACAGGTATCTATACAGGTCGTTCTCCTAAGGATAAGTACATCGTTGTTGATGACAATTCTAAGGATACAGTATGGTGGACATCTGATGAATACAAGAATGATAACCATCCAATGACAGAGGATACATGGAAGGCTGTTAAGGATATTGCTAAGAAGGAGCTCTCTAACAAGAGACTTTTCGTTGTAGATGCATTCTGTGGTGCTAACAAGGACACACGTATGGCTGTTCGTTTCATCGTTGAGGTTGCTTGGCAGGCACATTTCATTAAGAACATGTTCATCCAGCCAACAGAGGAAGAGCTTGCAGATTTCGAGCCAACTTTCGTTGTATATAACGCTTCTAAGGCTAAGGTTGAAAACTTTAAGGAGTTAGGTCTTAACTCAGAGACTTGTGTAGCATTTAACATTACAAGCCATGAGCAGGTTATTATCAATACATGGTACGGTGGAGAGATGAAGAAGGGTATGTTCTCTATGATGAACTATTACCTCCCACTTAGCGGTATTGCTTCAATGCACTGCTCAGCTAACACTGATATGAACGGCGAGAATACAGCTATTTTCTTCGGTCTTTCAGGAACAGGTAAGACAACACTTTCTACAGACCCTAAGCGTCTCCTTATCGGTGATGATGAGCACGGCTGGGATGACAACGGCGTATTCAACTTTGAAGGCGGCTGCTATGCTAAGGTTATTAACCTTGACAAGGATTCAGAGCCAGATATCTATAATGCAATAAAGCGTGACGCATTACTTGAGAATGTAACACTTGATAAGGATGGAAAGATTGATTTCGCTGATAAGTCAGTTACAGAGAATACTCGTGTATCTTATCCAATTAACCATATTAACAATATTGTACGTCCAGTTTCTTCTGCTCCAGCAGCTAAGAATGTAATCTTCCTTTCAGCAGATGCATTTGGCGTACTTCCACCAGTTTCAATTCTTACTCCAGAGCAGACACAGTACTACTTCCTTTCAGGATTTACTGCTAAGCTTGCTGGTACAGAGCGTGGAATTACAGAGCCTACACCAACATTCTCAGCATGCTTTGGTCAGGCATTCCTTGAGCTTCATCCTACAAAGTATGCAGAGGAGCTTGTTAAGAAGATGAACAAGAGCGGAGCTAAGGCTTATCTTGTTAATACAGGATGGAATGGTACAGGTAAGAGAATTTCTATTAAGGATACCCGTGGAATTATCGATGCAATCCTTAACGGAGATATTGCTAAGGCACCTACTAAGAAGATTCCATACTTCAACTTTGAGGTTCCTACAGAGCTTCCAGGTGTTGATACTAACATCCTTGATCCTCGTGATACTTATGCTGATGCTTCAGAGTGGGAGACAAAGGCTAAGGATTTAGCAGGAAGATTCATCAAGAACTTCTCTAAGTA
>CALZFR010000023.1 GCA_945648485.1 uncultured Eubacterium sp.
GTCATTTTTGTGTCGGGTGTTCGTAGAGAGGCGGGGGTATTGCCAGAATTCGAATATCTCATTTGCGGGTAGGCAGTCAGAGTGGTGACTGTTTATTTTCTTGTTGAAATGCAGTTGGAACGGACATATATTTTCGTTGGGATAAAATCCGATTATTGTAGAGGGCGCGTAGATAAGTGAAGTTGAGAAAGTAGTAGATGATTATTTTGACGAGGGGGAAATGAGATGAAGGATTTTGCAAATATACTAAAGCGTTTTGAAGATGATTTTCGATAAGTCAAATTGTAGATTCTGATGTTAAGAAATTGTTGGGAAATAGGGGGTACCCATGAAAAAACAACTCAAATGCTACATCTACACCCGTGTATCTACTTCCATGCAGGTAGATGGCTACAGCTTAGATGCGCAAAAAGATAAATTGCATAAGGCATCTGTTACATTATTAGTAGCAGATTCATCCCTTTGGAGAATCTGTAGGAAAAGGAGAACATAGAGATGAATAAACGTTTAGAAAAAACCGGATATATTGCTTTTTTCTTAAGTGGAATCTGCGCGATTTCCAGTGGTATTATTGTAAGTGTTTTGCAGCAAAAGTATGGTTTTTCTTATGGTATGACGGGAACCCTTTTATCCTTTATGAGCATTGGAAATATGGTGGCTTCCTTTCTTTCCGGAATTCTTCCAACAAGAATTGGAACGAAGAAAACGGTTGGAATATTATGTAGTGGTTACTTCCTGGGATATATTTTAATGGCCTTTATGGGATTTAATGGAGCTTTGATTGCGGGATTTCTCATGGTTGGTCTTGCGAAGGGCTGCGCTATTAATAATTGTACGGTGTTGGTGGGAAATAACAGTAAAGACCGTACGATTGGAATGAATTTGATGCATGCTGCTTATGCGCTGGGTGCAATGGTTTGTCCGTTTTTGATTAGTGCCCTGATTATGGGGGACGGAACATTTGCTATTCTTGGAGTTGCCGTTATAGGATTACTTATGTGGTTGGTTTTCTTTTGTGCGAAGCTTCCTGGAAAAAATATTCATGAGGGAAAGTCAAGGGAAAAAGTAGATTTTAGCTTTATGAAAAATACAAAATTCTGGTTATTGACGGCGTTAGTATTTTGTCAGAATGCAGCAGAAACCGGTGTAACCGGATGGCTTGTAACCTATTACAAGAATCAGGGGATTCTTAGTGGTACGCTTAGTGCATACACAGTTACGATTATGTGGGGTGCTACACTGCTTTGCCGTTTATTGATTGCCTTTGTATTTCCAATAAGGAATACTTTTAAGGCTTTGATGACGATGGGAATTAGTTGCAGTGCATTTTATGTGTTGTTAATCGGCAGCCATCAACCTGTGGCAGCAGTGCTTATGCTTTTCTGTTTTGCGTTTTCAATGGCCGGTGTGAATCCAGTGGCGGTTGCTGGAGTTGGTAAAATGATGAATGCTACGAGCATGGGGGTTTTACTTCCCATTGCCAGTATTGGCGCAATTCTTGCACCATGGATGATTGGTGTTGTGGCACAGTATCTTGGATTGCAGGCAGGTATGATGGTTAATCTTATCCCTTGTATTGGAATTTTTGTGCTGAGTTTTATATTACTTGGACAGACAAAAAACAGCGCCGACGTATCACAGAGATGATACTAGTGTACTGACCAACTGGTAATTTGAGAAAGAAGGTAATCATATGTGGTTTGGTTTTGCAGTAGGTTCTGCTTTCTTTGCCGGAATTACTTCAATTCTGGCCAAATGTGGAATTAAAAGAACGGATTCGGATGTGGCAACAGCAATCAGGACTATTGTAGTACTTATATTTGCGTGGATTATGGTTGTGGTGACAGGAACGGGCAGTGCCATTACCAGTATCAGTGCCAGAACAATGACATTTCTTATATTATCAGGAATTGCTACTGGTGCTTCCTGGCTGTGCTATTTTAAGGCGTTGCAGCTTGGTGATGTGAATAAAGTTGTTCCTATTGATAAATCCAGCACTGTTCTTACTATTCTTCTGGCATTTATTATTCTGGGAGAGAACATTTCTGTATGGAAACTGATTGGTATTATTGGTATCGGAGCAGGTACCTTTCTGATGATTCAGAAGAAGGACAGTACAGGAGAAAAAAAGACTGAAAAGGGATGGCTTATATATGCTGTTTTGTCTGCTGTATTTGCCAGTCTTACGTCTATTCTGGGTAAAATAGGTATATCTGGGGTGGATTCCAATCTTGGAACAGCAATCAGAACTGTTGTGGTGCTTTTTATGGCATGGATTGTTGTGTTTGTGAAGGGAAAGCAGTGTGAAGTAAAGAAAGTCGAGAAGAAAGAACTGGGATTTATTGTTTTATCCGGAATTGCTACCGGAAGTTCATGGCTGTGTTATTACAGGGCTTTGCAGACAGGACCGGCAAGTGTGATTGTGCCTATTGATAAACTAAGTATATTAATTTCTATTGCTTTTTCTTACGTGGTATTTAAAGAAAAACTTTCTAAGAAGGCATTTGCTGGATTAGTTTTAATTGTGGCAGGTACATTGGTAATGCTGTTATAAGTGCGTGACAAATCTTTAAAATTGTTTTATAATTATAGCACGTAGTGAGTATATATATACTATATTCAGTTATTTACGAAACGGTGTACTAGAGAGTACAACAAAATCTAATTCAGGAAAAGGAGATAACATCATGAAAACAAAATATACAGGAACACAGACAGAGAAGAACCTTGAGGCAGCGTTTGCAGGAGAATCACAGGCAAGAAATAAGTATACATATTTTGCGTCAGTAGCTAAGAAGGAAGGCTATGAGCAGATGTCAGCTCTTTTCTTAAAGACAGCAGACAATGAGAAAGAGCATGCAAAGATGTGGTTTAAGGAGCTTAACGGAATAGGAGATACACCTGCTAACCTTGCCGCTGCAGCTGATGGCGAGAATTATGAGTGGACAGATATGTATGAGGGATTTGCAAAGACCGCAGAAGAAGAAGGATTCCCAGAGCTGGCTGCCAAATTCAGGGCAGTAGGTGAAATCGAAAAGCACCACGAGGAGAGATATCGTGCACTTCTTAAGAATATTGAGACAGCACAGGTATTTGAGAAGAGCGAAGTAAAGGTATGGGAGTGCCGCAACTGTGGTCACATCGTTGTTGGAACTAAGGCACCTGAAGTATGTCCAGTATGTAACCATCCACAGAGCTATTTTGAAGTTCACCAGGAAAACTACTAATTTTATAATACTGTTATAACTTTAAAGAACTGTTGCACTGACTTAGTGTAACAGCTCTTTTATTAAAGGTGTTGCCGATGGTGCTGTAAAGGGCTGATTATTTTTACTGAAAGGAAAATAATATGAGACAGAGTGGAATACTTTTACCAATATCAGCTTTACCATCTGAATATGGAATAGGCTGTTTCTCAAAGGAAGCTTATGATTTTGTTGATATTCTTAACCAATGTGGACAGTCCCTGTGGCAGATACTGCCACTTGGTCCTACCGGATACGGGGATTCTCCTTACCAGTCTTTTTCTTCTTTTGCAGGAAATCCTTATTATATTGACCTTGAAAAGCTTATCAAAGATGGGTTGCTAACAAAGGATGAGTGCGATAAGGCTGATTTTGGTGATGGTAAGATAATTGACTATGAGAAGCTGTATAACGGCAGGTTTATCTTATTACGCACTGCTTTTGAGCGGGCAAAGAAGTCAGGAGTAATGGAATCTCCTGAATATTCAGATTTTTTGAATGATAATGGATACTGGCTGAATGATTACAGTTTATTCATGGCTGTAAAGAATGAAAATGGTGGAAAATGCTGGACAGAGTGGGATTCAGATATCCGCTTGAGAAAGCCGGAGGCTGTAGTAGAATATCGTAACAGGCTTAAGGATGATATAGAGTTCCAGTGTTATATGCAGTACCTGTTTTATTGCCAGTGGAAGGAATTAAAGGAATATGCTAATATTAAGGGGATTAAGATAGTAGGAGATATTCCGATATATGTGGCAATGGACAGTTCTGATGCCTGGGCAGCCCCAAGACAGTTCCAGCTGGATGAGGAAAATATGCCTATAGAGGTTGCAGGGTGTCCTCCTGACGGATTCTCAGCAGATGGCCAGCTATGGGGCAATCCACTGTATGACTGGGATTATCATAAGAAAACAGATTTCCAGTGGTGGACACAGAGAATGGAGCAGTGCATGGATCTGTATGATATGATAAGGATTGATCATTTCAGAGGATTTGACGAATACTATGCAATTCCATATGGTGAGAAAACTGCAGTCAATGGCAGATGGAAAAAGGGTCCTGGATTAGACCTTTTTAAAACTATTAAGGATAAACTGGGTGAACTGCCTATTATCGCAGAAGATCTGGGTTTTCTCACAGACAGTGTAAGACAGCTGTTAAAGGATTGTGGTTTCCCTGGAATGAAGGTTCTTCAGTTTGCATTTGACTCTAGGGAGGAAAGTGATTATCTGCCTCATAACTATGTAAGAAACTGTGTTGTATATACCGGAACACACGATAACAACACATTGCTTGGCTGGTATGAAGAATTGAATGAATCGGACAGGAAAATGTCACAGGAGTATCTGAACAATAACTGGACTCCGGGTAATGAGATTCATTGGGATTTCATTGGTCTTGCAATGAGAAGTGTTGCAGATATATGTGTTATTCCGGCTCAGGATTATCTTGGAATTGGAGCAGAGGGAAGAATTAACACACCATCCACTTTGGGTGGAAACTGGGTATATCGCATTAAGCCGGATGCCTTTGACAACAGCCTCATAAGCAGAATCAGGAGACTTACACAGATATGTGGAAGATTATCCGGAAAGTAAAAGGGAGTAGGATTTTATGGATTTAAAGAGTAGAATTGAACAGCGCTTAGGAACAACAATTGACAGAGCAGATGACAGAGCATTATATTATGCACTTCTTGGACTTGTTAAGGAAATGTGCCATGAAAAGGAAACTGTGAAGGGTTCCAGAAAATTATATTACATTTCTGCTGAATTCCTTATTGGAAAGCTTTTATCTAATAATCTTATAAACCTTGGAATCTATGATGAGGTTAAGAGTATATTAAGCCAGAATGGAAAATCTATTGAAGCTGTGGAGGAGATTGAACCAGAACCTTCACTGGGTAATGGAGGTCTTGGAAGACTTGCAGCCTGCTTTATTGACTCTATGGCAACGCTTGGCCTTAATGGAGAAGGTGTAGGACTTAATTATCACTATGGTCTGTTTAAGCAGTGTTTCAGGGACAATAAGCAGAGGGAAGAGAAGAACCCATGGATTGAGAAGGAAAGCTGGCTTACTAATACAGGAGTACATTTTAATGTGCAGTTTAAGGATTTTTCAGTGCAGTCTACTTTATATGACATTGATGTTCCTGGATATGATAATGGTGTGAATAAGCTTCATTTGTTTGATGTTGATACATTAGATGAATCTCTTGTGGGAGATGGTATTGATTTTGACAAGAGAAACATCCAGAAGAACCTGACACTGTTCCTTTATCCTGATGACAGTGATAAAGCAGGACAGCTCCTTAGAATATACCAGCAGTATTTCATGGTAAGCAATGCTGCAAGGCTGATTATTAAAGAGATGGATGACAAGGGATATGATATCCGTACTCTTGCAGAGCATGTGGTTATCCAGATTAATGACACTCACCCTTCCATGGTAATTCCAGAGATGATACGTCTATTGATGGAGAGAGGCGTTGGATTTGATGAAGCAGCAGATATTGTAT
Source organism: uncultured Eubacterium sp. (assembly GCA_945648485.1). Taxonomy (GTDB): domain Bacteria; phylum Bacillota; class Clostridia; order Lachnospirales; family Lachnospiraceae; genus Lachnospira. The sequence goes on from CALZFR010000023.1 coordinate 5,767, forward strand.
CAAGGACATGTGCTTATACAAATCATACAATTCTTGCCGAAGCCCTGGAAAAGTGGCCTGTTTCTTATCTTGAGGAGGTTGTTCCACATCTGCTTCCAATAATCAGAAGGCTGGATGAGAAGGTGAGGGGTAAGTATAATGATGAACGCCTTGCAATCATTGACAGTCAGAACCGTGTTCATATGGCACATATGGATATTCATTACGGATTTTCTGTTAATGGTGTTGCGGCACTCCACACGGATATATTAAAGAATTCTGAGCTTAAGCAGTTCTATGACATATATCCTTGGAAATTTAATAATAAGACTAATGGTATTACATTCAGACGCTGGCTTATGCACTGTAATCCTGAACTTTCTGATTATATCACACAGCTGATTGGTGGTGAGTGGAAGAAGGATGCATCAAAGCTATCAGAATTATTGAAATATAAGGATGACGAGAATGTATTGAAGCGTCTTATTGAGATAAAATCAGCAAGGAAAGCAGAGCTTAGTGATTATCTTAAGAGAACACAGGGAATATCTATACCTGCAGATTCCATATATGATATCCAGGTAAAGAGACTTCATGAATATAAGCGTCAGCAGATGAATGCCCTGTATGTAATATACAAATACAAAGAGATTAAGGCAGGAAGACTGCCTAAAACTCCGGTTACAATGATATTTGGCGCCAAGGCAGCTCCTGCATACACAATCGCAAAGGATATAATTCATCTGATTCTGTGTCTGGAGAAACTTATTAATAACGACCCACAGGTAAGTCCTTATCTTAAGGTTGTTATGGCTGAAAATTACAATGTTACCCTGGCAGAACATCTTATTCCTGCCTGTGATATATCTGAGCAGATATCATTGGCATCCAAGGAAGCCAGCGGAACAGGTAATATGAAGTTCATGTTGAATGGAGCAGTTACACTGGGAACCATGGATGGAGCTAATGTGGAGATTCACGACCTCGTTGGAGATGACAACATATACATTTTTGGTAAATCAAGTAATGAAGTTATCAATCTGTATAATACCAGAGGATATCATCCAACTGACTATTATGATAAGGATGAGACAATAACTGAACTTGTTGATTTTATTATCAGTAAGGATATGATAAGAATCGGAGACCCTGAGAATCTGTGCCGTCTATATAAGGAAATGATTAACAAAGACTGGTTTATGACTCTTCTTGATATTAAGGAATATATTGCTGTGAAGGAGCGTATGCTTAATGATTATGAAGACCGTATGGCATGGGCATCTAAAATGCTTGTGAATACAGCAAAGGCAGGATTCTTCTCATCAGACAGAACTATAGATGAGTATAACAGGGATATCTGGAAATTGTAGTCAGGGAATATTTCTGCCTCGATTACGCCCTGGCTGAAATTGCTTTATAGAACAGGCATTGTATTATGGTAGTTATTTCCAGCATAAGTTACGTTTTCAGACTAATTAAAATCACAGAATGCACATCACAGAATTATGTGTGTGAGTATGTTGAAAAATATATATTGCAGGTGTATAATATATACACGAATAATCTTTCGGGAAAGGGGTGGAATGCATGACGATAGGTGGTTTAACAGGTGGCTATGGTAGTTTCGGTTATGTTAATACTGCTGTGAATGCAGGGACCCCGGGGAGCGTTGCCTCCGTTTCTGGTACGCAGGATGTCAGCAAAGCCACTTCTAATACTGATGAGGTTAAGAAGCCTGGAAGACGTTCTTCTCCTGCCGAGTGTGAGACATGTAAGAGCCGGAAGTATCAGGATGGTTCTGATGAGAGTAACGTTTCTTTCAAGGCAGCAGCCCATGTATCTCCAGAATCAGCAGGGGCGGCAGTAAGAGCCCATGAAGGACAGCATGTATCCAATGCATATAAGAAGGCTGCACAGAAGAATGGAGAGGTTGTTAACGCATCTGTTTCAATACATACGGCTGTATGTCCGGAGTGTGGACGTACTTATGTATCGGGTGGAACAACCAATACAACTATTAAGTACAGCAATGAAAGCAATCCATATACCCAGAATAAGAAGGCTCTTGATGCCATGATGCTTACAGGAGCCAATGTGGATTATGCAAGCTGATATACATTTTTAATAACAGGAGGCTTAGATATGTTAGAGACAGGAACTAAAGCACCAGATTTTGAACTTCCTGATCAGAATGGACAGATTCACAGACTGTCTGATTACAGGGGAAAGAAAGTAATATTATATTTTTATCCTAAGGATAATACTCCAGGATGTACCAAGCAGGCATGTGGATTCTCAGAGAGGCTGCCTCTATTTCTTGAGAAAGGTGCGGTTGTACTTGGGGTAAGCAAAGATTCAGTAGAATCACATAAGCGCTTTGAGGAGAAGCAGAATCTTGCATTTACCATACTTTCTGATCCTGAACGAAAAGTAATTGAGGCTTATGATGTGTGGAAAGAGAAGAAAAACTACGGAAAAGTATCTATGGGTGTTGTCCGTACCACATATCTTATAGATGAGAATGGCATTATAATCAAGGCTAATGATAAGGTCAAGGCAGCAGAAGACCCTGAAAATATGCTGAAACAGTTATAGTTGTCTGGAATAGTAATAATCTGACCTCCATCTGACTTTTTTCTGTCGGATGGAGGTCTTTTTATGCATAGTGGTATCGCTTCCTGTACCTGACCAGGCAGGTGATTGTTACCAAAAGAGTAAGAGCTTCAGCAACAACAACTGCACTCCATATCCCATTAAGTCCAAATATAGCTGGAAGAATAATCACAGCTCCAATCTGGAACACAAGCGTTCTAAGGAAAGATATAACAGCTGAAACTACTCCATTATTCAATGCTGTAAAGAAAGACGAACCGAATATGTCAAATCCACTGAGAAGGAAAACTAAAGCATATATTCTGAATCCCTGCTGTGTTAAATTAAGGAGAGCTTCATCATAGCCAACAAACATTTTAGAGAGAGGAGCATTGAGAAGCTGGGCTAAGCTGGCAAGGCATATACCCCATATTGCTACAAGGGTGAGACTCTTCTTAAACATGTTCTTTAGCTCGTTGTGGTTGCCGGCTCCATAGTTGTAGCTGATAATTGGAGCACTTCCCATAGAGTATCCAATGTATATTGCCACAAATATGAAGTTGACATACATAATAAAGCCGTAAGCCGCAACGCCATTCTCACCGGCAAATTTCATAAGCTGAAGATTGTACAGTGAATTTACTATTGAACTGGAAATATTAGTCATAAGCTCTGATGAACCATTGATACATGTATAGTAAAGTGTTCTTCCATAAAATTTTGTCTTTCCAAGTTTAAGCAGGCTGGAATTCTTCCTTGCAAAATACAGTAAAGGGGCAAATCCGCCCAGCATCTCTCCACACACAGTGGCAAGTGCTGCACCGGTCAATCCAAATCCAAGGATTGCAACCAACACAATATCCAGTATAATATTAGTAAATCCTGATAACAAAATGAAACAAAGACCAATCTTTGGCTTTTCTGCAGTGACAAAGAAGCTCTGGAATACATTTTGTAGCATGAAGGCAGGAAGAGAGATAAAGTTAATTCTGGCATACAGTATTGAGTTGGACAGGAGTTCACCCTGGGCTCCTAATGCTTTTGCGATGTGAGGAACCAGAAGAGAGCCTGCAATGGAAAGAATTATGCCGAGAATGATGGTAGCGTATACCAGCATGGAAAAATATTCGTTGGCTTTTTCCTTCTTTCCCTCACCGAATGTTTTTGCAACAATGGCGCTGCCACCTGTACCAATCATGAATCCAAAGGAGGCCAGTCCCATTACAATTGGCAGGATAAGATTAATGGAAGCCAGGGCAGTTTTGCCTGCAAAGTTAGACACAAAGAACCCGTCCACAATGTTATAAATTGACGTAAAAATCATCATAACAATTGATGGAATGACAAACCGGAGCAGCTTTTTATAAGTAAAATGTTCTGATAACTGAATCATTATTAATCTCCTAATTAAAAAATGTTGTGATTCTTAATTAGTATTGACGAAAAAATTAAATAAATCACATTTACGAGCAGATGAATATAAAGCATAATACTATATGGAATAAAAGTCAATGGAGGATATATGGAAATTAAACCTATTGCAGTAATACATACAGATTTTCCAGAAAAGTTTGGGATACCAAGACAGAGTGGACTAGTACCTTCATTAATGGGAAGGATTGAATTCTATCCCGAATATAGGACTAAAGATGCCGTCAGAGGCATTGAAGGGTATTCTCACTTATGGATTCTGTGGCAGTTTTCTAAATCAATCCGTGAAAACTGGAGCGCAACAGTGGCTCCGCCAAGGCTGGGTGGAAGACAAAAAATGGGTGTGTTTGCCACAAGGTCTCCATTCAGGCCTAATCCGGTTGGATTGTCCTGTGTGAAACTGGAAAGCGTACAGTATGATGAAATTAATGGTCCTGTGCTGTATGTTTCAGGAATTGACATGCTTGATGGCACTCCTGTATATGATATTAAACCATATATTCCATATACTGATTCAAGACCCGATGCAACAGGAGGGTTTTCAGATGATGTAAAGGAAAATAATCTTGAGGTATGTATTCCTGATGAGCTTAAAATGAAAATCCAGGAACAGGATTATGATACTATTAAAACACTTCTGTCCCAGGACCCCAGAACAGCATATATCCATGATAATAACCGGGTATGGGGCATGTCATATAAGGACATAAACATAAGATTTACAGTTGAGGGAGACTTGCTTAAAGTACTGGAAATTACACAGATACCATAATAGCAATGTGTTGTTAATCTTCCTGTGAGGGATTAAGCCTTTTCCTTTGGCGTAAATATTTTATTTTCAATTGGGATGAAAATATGCTGGAAGATTACAGAATACGCCTCATCTCCACGACCATTTTTAATAGCATCGTAGTATGCTTTGTGGTCTGATAAAGTCTGTTCAATTCCATAAGGCGTTGACAGAAGTGTGTGTGCAGTAACGCTTATCATATACATAAGCTTCTGATAGAGACGTTTGATTTCATCGTTTTCAGAGTAATCCACTATGAGATTGTGGAACAAATTATCGTATGTAATATATTCCCTGATGACTGTGTGGTCATAATCAGCTTTAACAGCACATTCTTTCATGTGAGATAAAGCATCTTCAAGGCTGTTAAGAAGATTGTTAAATTTAGGTGTATCTGTCTGGGATGTAATGATAGTGGTGCAGAAGCATTCAATAGCACATCTTATCTGGATGTTTTCATACATATCTTTTTCTGAAAGGCGTGTAATCTGAAAACCCTTGCTGGGAATAATTGTGATATATCCATCCTGGCTCAGGCACTGGAGTGCTTCTCTCATTGGAGTTCTTGATATGCCTACCTCAGAAGAAAACTTTGTCTCAGAGTATAAATTGTCTGGGCTAAGTTCACCAGACAGAATCTTTTCTTTAATGAAGTCATATGCCTGCTGCTGTAATGTACTTTTGGTTCTCATAGGTAATTATACACCTTTCTATATATGAATATAACTAACGTATGCAAATCTTAAGTAAAACATAATCCGAAATATTGATAGCACGGTTTAAAATTATTACAATATGTTGGAAGTGTCAAGTTTTTATTCAAACTTTTACATATTGAGCTATTTGTTCTTTGTGTTTGTAGTGCTTTGTGGTATACTAATCACATAAAAGATAAATGGTCGTACAAATTAATACAATGACAAGTGAGGTAAGTAACATGTCTGATAATGGTGGACAGGCTAGCTGCGAGTACTGCAATAATCTGGTGTATGATGAGGAGATGGAGGAGTACGTGTGTGATGTCGATATGGACGAAGACGATTATGCCAGACTTCTTAGTTCTTCATACAGAAATTGTCCGTATTACCAGAGCAATGATGAATATAAGGTAGTAAGACATCAGATGTAGCAGGGATAAGGAGGAATATATGGATAAAAAATCTATATTAATGATAGACGATGTTAAGCTTAATCTGGCAACTGCCAAAGATGTTCTGCAGAATGAGTATATTCTGTATGAGGCATCATCTGCCCAGGAGGGATTTGATATTCTTAATAAGCACATTCCTGATTTGATTCTTATGGATCTTGTAATGCCAGAGATGGATGGCTATGAGATGATAGAGATATTAAAAAGTACAAGGCGTTTTATGGGAATTCCAGTTATTATTCTTACTGCCCATACTGATTCAGAAAATGAGGTAAAAGCACTGGAACTGGGAGCAGCAGATTTCATTACCAAGCCTTTCGTTCCAGCAGTTATGAAGAGAAGAATAGAAACCCAGATAGAACTCTCATCTTACCAGCATTCTCTGGAAAAGCTGGTTCAGGAGAAGGTAGAAGAGGTTGAGAAGCTTCAGGATGCATTATCAGTTGGCTTTGCGGAACTTGTGGAGTCAAGAGATGGAATAACTGGTGGACATGTAAAGAATACGGGACTGTATTTTGATGTGTTTATTAAGGCTCTTAAGGGAGAAGCCAGATATAGAGATGAGATTACAGATGAATATATAAGGAATGCAGTGCGTTCAGCACCACTTCATGATATTGGCAAGGTGGGAATAGATGATGTAACACTTAGCCAGCTGGGAAGGCTGGGAGATGCCAGGGATCAATATATTGAAAAGCATTGTACCCTGGGTGGACAGACGTTCCACAAACTCCGGAAGATGTTCCCTGAAAGCGAATTCCTTAAGATTGCTGAGAATATGACCCTTTATCATCATGAAAGATGGGATGGAACCGGAGGACCATTTGGCCTGAAGGGTGAAGAAATTCCGCTGTGTGCAAGGGTTATGACTATTGTCGATACTTATGATTTACTTACTTCAGAAAGGCCATATAAGCCTCCATACAGCCATGAAAAGTCAGTGGCAATAATTGTGGAGGGTAAAGGTACTATGTATGATCCGGATCTTGTGGATGAATTTGTTAAACACAGCGAACTAATAAGAGAATGTTTCAAGAAAAAGGAAGAGCTTCTCAAGCAGAAAAGCAGATAATAATCTTACTGACAGTTTTAAGATATAATGAATAATAATTAATCAATAATGAGGAGTATTTTATAATGGACAAAATAGCAAGTTTTACAGTGAACCATCTTTTGCTTTTACCTGGAGTATATGTTTCCAGGAAGGATAAGATTGGACAGGAGGTCATTACTACATTTGATTTAAGATTTACAAGACCTAATCTGGAAGCTCCTATGGACAACCCGGGAATTCACAGTATAGAACATCTTGTTGCAACATTTTTAAGAAATCATCCTGTATGGAAGGAAAAGACAATATATTTTGGACCAATGGGCTGCAGAACCGGATTCTATGTAATATTTGCCGGAGACCTTAAGTCAGAGGATATTATTGATGTATTAAGGGAAGCTGCGGACTTTGTACTTGGTTATGAAGGGGAGATACCTGGATATTCACCAAGAGACTGTGGAAATTATCTTGATAATAACCTGACACTGGCTAAGATTTACATGAAAAAGTATAAGGAAGAGGTATTGGATAATCCTGTTCCTGAAAGGCTTAATTACCCAGAGTAAACATTAGATGTAACTGAATATGCATTATTTTTCAGGGTTAATCCTCCTTGCATAAGTAATACAGTTGTGATATGATTTACGGGATATTTGAGGTATTATGACGTTTTGTCATTTGAGAATTAAAATATATGAAGGAGAATGAATCATGGTAGATTTTAAGGCGGATGAGAACCTTAGCGTTCTCAACCATTCCTGTGCCCATCTCATGGCTCAGGCGGTAAAGCATCTTTACCCTAATGCAAAGTTCTGGGTAGGACCTGTTGTATCTGAAGGTTTTTATTATGATATTGACCTGGGAGATGAGGTAATTAACCAGGATGATATTGCAGCCATCGAGAAAGAGATGAAGAAGGTTGCCAAGGAAGGCAAGAAGATTATAAGAAGAGAGGTTTCCAAGGCTGAGGCATTGGAGATGTTCAAGGATGATGAATATAAGCTGGATCTTATATCAAATCTTGAGGATGGCAATATTACTGTATATGACCAGGGGGATTTCACAGACCTGTGTCGTGGACCTCATGTAGATAATGTTAAGCTTTGCAGACATTTTAAGTTAATTAAGCATTCTGGTGTATATTGGAAGGGTGATGCCAATAACCGTGTACTTCAAAGAATCTATGGAGTATGTTTCCCAACAGCAGAGGAGCTGGAGGATCACCTTAAGCTTCTTGAGGAGGCAAAGGAACGTGACCATAGAAAGATTGGCAAGGATATGCAGCTTTTTATGGTTGATGACCTTATCGGACGAGGACTTCCAATGTTTCTGCCAAAGGGATATACAATATGGCAGGAGCTGGAGAACTACATTAAGGAGAAGGAGAGAAAGCTTGGCTATCTCCATGTTATGACTCCTTGTGTTGGTACAGTTAACCTTTATAAGACTTCAGGCCATTGGGATCATTATAAGGAGAATATGTTCCCAGCCATGGAGGTTGAGGGTGAATCATTTGTATTAAGACCAATGAACTGCCCACACCACATGATGATATATGCTAACAGAATGCATTCATATAAGGACCTTCCTATAAGAATCGGTGAGATTGCCCATGACTTCAGATTTGAAGCAAGTGGTACTCTTAAGGGAATTGAGAGAGGACGTCATTTCTGTCAGAACGATGCCCATCTGTTTGTGACTCCTGAACAGATTGAGGATGAGTTCTCTAAGGTGGTAGACCTCATATTCCAGACATATAAAGATTTTAATATTACAGATTACCGCTGTGTTCTTTCTCTTAGAGATCCGGCAGATACAACCAAGTATCATCAGGACGATGAGATGTGGAACAAAGCCGAGGATGCTTTAAGAAAGGTTCTTAATGACCTTGGAATCGAGTATACAGAGGAAATTGGCGAAGCTGCATTCTACGGACCTAAGCTTGATGTTAATGTTAAGCCTGCTGTTGGTAATGAATATACGCTTTCAACATGCCAGCTTGATTTCTGTCTGCCAGCAAAGTTTAATCTTACTTACATTGACAAGGATGGAGAGAAGAAGACACCCGTAGTTCTTCACAGAGCAATTCTTGGTTCCCTTGACAGATTTATGGCGTATATCTTAGAGGAAACTAAGGGTAACCTGCCATTATGGCTTGCACCTGTACAGGCAAGGGTTCTTCCTGTTAAGAATGATGATGAAGAATTGTCTGCGTATGCTAAGGAAGTATATGATATCCTCAATGACAATAATATAAGGGTTGAACTTGATGACCGTTCTGAGAAGCTGGGATACCGTATGCGTGAAGGACAGATGCAGAAAGTTCCATATCTTCTGGTTCTTGGTAATAACGAGAAGAATGACAGAACAGTTTCTTTCAGACTGCATGGACAGCAGGAGACTACAACGGTTGGACTTGATGAGTTTGTAGGAAAGCTCAAGAGGGAAATTGAAACAAAAGGTCATGACGAAAACTAAATTTTTATAAGATGAGTGGCTGCCTGGTTTATTAAACTGGGCAGCTTGTTTTATTGTGTAAAAGCCGCCTGTGGTCGTAAATATCAGCGTCCGACTCACACTTAAATAGAAAAAGTCACTACGAAGAGAATCTAAGCGTTGCGACGCATATGAATTACACTCGCTTATTTCAACAACTGCCAATTCTATGGCGGCTTAGGCTGTACTCTTATATATAAA
>CALZFR010000024.1 GCA_945648485.1 uncultured Eubacterium sp.
ATATTCTTTCCCAATTGCAGATAATGCCATTTCATTTTTCTAATATCTGCGATGCAAAATTAGTACAGTCAGAACTATATACAGGATAATTATTTGAATTAGAATTAACGACAAATGCTCTTGCATAAGCAATAGCATCATCTATAGCTACTGCGTAACTGCATTGTATACAACATTTTATTATAAATCAATACTCATAACGCAAATCGGCAATTTTCAGCACAAATCGGCTATTTTTATATTAAAAAAACAGGACCGACATATACACACAGGTATATACCAGTCCCATAATGTCTTAGTTTTGTTTTATTCTCCGCCACATATGTATTTATTGTGGATTATTAAAACTTCTGTTGCTGTGGCTGGCACTGCTTAATCGTGCCATTGCCCTTGCCAGGGAAGCCTTTGATATATGATATTCCATAATACTCTGCTTCTGCTGCAGCTGTTCCCTTGCTCTCTCAAGGGCAGCCTGAGCCCTGAATTTGTCGATATCCTCCGGACGTTCCGCTGAATACACAACTATAACAACCTGATTGTGCCCCACGCACATTAATCCGTCCGACACAACAGCAATTCTGTATTCACTGCTTCCCGGAACACGGAACTTAATCTCACCAATCTCAATGGCGGTAGTCATAGCCTCATGATTAGCCATAACTGCCATCTGTCCGTCATAACCAGGGAATATAAGTATCTCACATGGTCCTTCATAAAATACCTTATCACAGGCTATTATTCTTAAATTGAAGGTATTCATATCTGCTCCATTCCTCCTTGTCGCTTACATGTACAAGCGAAAGGCTTATGTCAAGTCCTTTGGCTGCAACTATTCTTCCTGCTTAAGCTCTTCTGCTCTTGCCTTCACATCTTCAATGGTTCCCACATTGAAGAAAGCAGCCTCTGGATATTCATCCATCTCTCCGTCAAGGATTGCCTTGAAACCTCTTATGTTATCTTCAAGAGTTACATATACACCCTTAACACCTGTAAAGTTCTCTGCCACATGGAAGGGCTGTGAAAGGAATTTCTGAATCTTTCTTGCACGGAAGACTGTTGTCTTATCCTCGTCAGATAATTCCTCCATACCAAGGATAGCAATAATATCCTGAAGTTCCTTATATTTTTGTAATGTCTCCTGCACACGCCTTGCCACATTATAATGCTCCTCACCTACGATATCCGGCTCAAGGATTCTTGATGTTGAATCCAGTGGGTCAACAGCAGGATATATACCCTGTTCAACTATTTTTCTTGAAAGAACTGTAGTTGCGTCAAGATGTGAGAATGTTGTTGCCGGCGCCGGGTCAGTAAGGTCATCTGCAGGCACATATACAGCCTGTACAGAAGTAACTGAACCATTCCTTGTAGATGCAATTCTCTCCTGAAGCTCACCTATATCATTTGCCAGAGTTGGCTGATATCCAACGGCAGATGGCATTCGTCCCAGAAGTGCAGAAACCTCTGAACCAGCCTGGACAAATCTGAATATGTTATCAATGAACAGAAGAACGTCCTGATGCTCCACATCCCTGAAGTACTCTGCCATGGTAAGACCTGTCTCTGCAACTCTCATTCTGGCACCAGGAGAAGAATTCATCTGTCCGAATACAAGGCTTGTCTTGGAAAGCACTCCCGAAGCCTTCATCTCTTTCCAGAGATCATTTCCCTCTCTTGAACGCTCTCCTACACCTGTAAATATTGAATATCCACCACTCTCTGTGGCAATATTGTGAATCAGCTCCTGAATAAGCACTGTCTTACCTACACCGGCACCTCCAAATAATCCTATCTTACCACCCTTGGAATATGGTGCAAGAAGGTCAATTACCTTAATACCTGTCTGCAATATATCAACAACAGGGCTCTGTTCCTCGAATGTAGGCGGATCTCTGTGAATACACCAGTGTTCTTCACCATCAAGAGACTCCCCATCATCCAGAGGCTGCCCCAATACGTCAAATATTCTTCCCAGAGTCTTATCCCCGACAGGTACTGTAATGCCGGAACCAGTAGATATAACCTCCATATCCCTGCATAAGCCTTCACTTTCAGCCAGCATGATACAGCGCACAACGCCCTTGCCAATATGCTGGGCTACCTCCATAACCTTTTTCTCCTGCCCTGCCATTACATACAAAGCATCCTTAATAGCTGGCAGTTTATTGCTGTCAAATTCCACATCAACAACAGGTCCTGAAACCTGAACAATCTTTCCTTTAATTTCCATATATATGAAACCTCATCTTTCCTGCCTTTGTTTCATTTTCTTCTTCTTGAGAGCCTTAGCACCACCAATAACCTCTGTTATCTCCTGGGTAATAGCAGCCTGACGCACTCTGTTGTACTCAACAGACAACTCCTTTAACATAGCCTGGGCATTCTCTGTAGCAGACTGCATAGCCAGCATTCTGGCATTCTCCTCACTGGCAGAGCCCTCAACCAGGGCGCCATATACGAATCCTGTTACATAATTATATACAACCTTTTCCAGAACCCTCCGTGGAGAAGGATATATAAGATACCAGTCATCTGCTTTTTCCAGAGTCTCAGCATCATACTTCTGTTTTGAGGAAACCATGTCATCCATCAGCTCCTGTTTAATGAAGTTGTGAGTTTTTAATGGCAGTAACTGCTTTACCACAACCTCCTCGCTTATGCTGCTGTTCATATTGGTAAATACTATGTCAATCTCATCCAGTTCTTCCTCCTTATACAGTTTAAGAAGGTACTCTGCAATTACCCTGGCTCTGTGCATGGAAGGATTATTAGCAGAATAGCAGAATGCAGAATCCACATTGTATCCGTTTCTGCCAAAATAACTCCTTCCCAGCTCACCTACTATGTACAGCTTGTAATCAGAAGATTCATCTACAAGTCTCTGGGCTTCTTTCATTACATTATGATTGTATGCTCCTGCCAGACCCTTGTCTCCAGTAATTATTACATATCCCTTTTTCTTTACCCTCTCCTGCATATCCTTGGCTCTGTTATCAAAATACATATGCCGCATATCCGGAAAATGAAGAAGTATCTCAGAGATAATCTTCTGAAGTTCGATGAAATAAGGTTCTGTATCCTCCAGCTTCTTCTTTGCCTTCCTAAGCTTCATGGATGACATCATATACATGGCATTGGTAATCTTCATCGTATCCTGGATACTTTTTATTCTGTTTTGAATTTCTCTTGCATTAGCCATACTTATCTCCAAAAATTAAACTGAAGCCTTAAATTCCTTTGCTGCATCCACAATAGAAGCCACAAGGTCTTCTGGAAGTCCTCCTGCTGACACTATGCTGCTTAATATTTCCGGATGGCTCCTGTCAAAGAACTTAAGCAACTCATTCTTGAAACCTCTGATTTTATCAGCCGGAATATCACTGAAAACATGTGCATTGGCACACACTAATATAACAACCTGCTGCTCCATTGACAGAGGTGAACCTGTAGGCTGTTTTAAAAGCTCCATCAAGGCACTTCCATGAGCCAGCTGCTTTTTGGTATTATCATCCAGGTCAGATGAGAACTGGGTAAACACTTCCATCTCCCTGTACTGTGCAAGGTCAATACGTATGCTTCCTGCTGCCTTTTTCATGGCTTTATTCTGTGCAGCACCACCAACTCTTGATACGGAAAGACCTACGTTAACCGCTGGTCTCTGGCCTGCGTTAAACAACTCACTCTCCAGATATATCTGTCCATCAGTGATAGATATTACATTAGTTGGTATGTAGGCTGACACATCCCCTGCCTGGGTTTCAATAATAGGCAGTGCTGTTATGGAACCTCCACCAATCTCTTTTGTAATTCTTGCCGATCTCTCCAGAAGTCTTGAGTGGAGATAGAATACGTCTCCAGGATAAGCCTCTCGTCCAGGAGAACGCTCAAGTAACAGGGAAATAGCTCTGTACGCCACTGCGTGCTTTGAAAGGTCATCATACACAATAAGTACATCCTTGCCATTGTACATAAAGTACTCTGCCAGAGCTGCTCCTGAATATGGTGCAATATACTGCAATGGTGCCGGGTCTGAAGCTGTTGCTGATACAACAATGGTGTAATCCATGGCACCCTTCTTCTTTAATGTGTTAACAAGCTGGGCAACAGTTGAAGCCTTCTGTCCGATTGCCACATATATACATATAACTCCTTTTCCCTTCTGGTTAAGGATTGTATCCATGGCAATAGATGTCTTACCTGTCTGCCTGTCACCTATAATAAGCTCTCTCTGTCCACGTCCAATTGGGAACATGGAATCTATTGCAAGGATTCCTGTCTCCATAGGAACATTTACAGATTCACGGTCAACTACGCTTGGTGCCGGATTCTCCAGTGGTCTGTAACCTGCTGCATCTATCTCTCCATGTCCGTCAATAGGGTTACCCAGGGCATCAACGATTCTTCCTAAGAATCCCTCACCCACTGGCATACCTGCTATTTTCCCGGTTCTTACCACACGGCTTCCCTCAAATATCTCAGTTTCCTTTCCGAAAAGGATAACTCCAATATCATCACGGCGTATATCCTGAACCATTCCTTTAACGCCACAGTCAAATATAACTATCTCACCATAGCAGGCATGGTCGATTCCATCTACTGCCACAATTCCGTCAGCTACATATGTAACAACGCCAATCTCTTTGTCCTTTGCCGCCAGCTGAAAATCCTCAATACTCGCTTTAAGAATTGAGATAATATTTTCCTGGCTTATGTTAAGACCGGTTGAACTGCTTACAGCACTGTTAATCTTATCCTTAAGCTGGTTAATTCTTCCCTGCTCACTCCAGTCATATTCCTTAGAGCCTACTCTTAAGATAAATCCACTTTTCAGTGATTTATCTTCCTTAGTCTCAATAGTAATATCTTCATTATTATATTCCCGGACAAGGAACTTGCGTATTTTATCAAGCTGCTCCTCATCAGGTGGTGTCACATACAGAAGCTGTGCTGTTGACCACCTTTTCTCCGGTGTGCTGTTTATGCTCTCATATGCCTCACATATGTCATTCCAGAGAGCAAAATCATTATTGTCACACAATATTTTTAAAGAGTTTCTTACAGATTCAGGAAATATCCTGTCAATTATCATGTGCTTCTTATCAACTGGCACTGAAGGATTTTCAAAATCAACTCTTACCTGTGGAACAGCTTCAAGTATCCCATTAACCTGTTGGATTAAGTCCCTGGAAACATGTAAATCATGCATACCCTGTGCATAGTCATATGCTTTATTAGTCACTATTCTTCACCTGCTTTATTCAAAAATTCATCATACAAAGAGTTATCTGCGCTGACATTATCAGTTCCTGCCACAACCTTAGTAGCAGCACTTACAACCATATCCGCAATTTCCTTCTCTGCCTTCTTAATTATCTGTGTCTTAGTATTCTCTGCCTCAATAACCGCATCCTCTTTAATCTTGTCTGCCTTCTTATTGGCATCATCAATAATTTTCTGATATGCAGTATCTGCATCTTTTCTTGCTTCGCTTAAGGCCTTCTTCTTCTCTTCCTCAATGTTGTTCAGTGTGTCAGAATATTTCTGCTCTAAAGCCGCTGCTGCCTCCTGTTTCTGAGCCGCCTCAAGAAGCTGCTTATCAGCCTCTTCCTGACGTTTAGCGATTATATTCTGGACTGGCTTGAACAGAAAAATCTTCATTGCCACCACCAACACTAAAAGGTTGATTACTGTGAATATCAAATTGGCTGCATCTATCCTTATCATACCGCAACCTTCCTTTCCATTAATGTGTTCCTTACTCAAGTTCAGGTTAGCTGTCAGTATTATTTAAGCATTACAATTATCATAAGGGCAATTACGAAACAATAAATAGCTGTTGCCTCTGCAAGAGCACAACCAAGAATAAGAATGTTACGTATCTTACCATCTGCCTCTGGCTGTCTTGCTACTGCCTCAGATGCCTTACCTGTTGCTATACCAATACCAATACCTGCTCCTACTGCTCCAAATACTGCAATTCCTGCTCCGATTGCTATAAGTGTACCCATTTTAATAATCCTCCGTTTAATTAATCTGTTAAATTACTCTATTGCTTCCTGTATATATAAGGAAGTTAAAAATACAAATACATACGCCTGCAACAGTCCGTCAAATAAATCAAAATACAGACTGAATACAGATGGAAGTATTACTGGAACTACCATCTTAATAAGTTCCATGATTACAAATGCGCCTAATACATTACCAAATAGTCGCATGCAGAGTGACAAAGGCCTTGTAAATATTTCCAGAATATTAATTGGTGTAACAATCACCATTGGTTCTGTGAATCTGTGCAGCCATCTCTTAAATCCCTGGAAATATATTCCAGCACCCTCCACCAGTACGATACTCATAACTGCCAGAGCAACGGTTACTGTCAAATCCTTAGTCGGTGACTTAAAACCAAATAACCCGATAATATTGGCAAATCCTATGTAACACAACACTGTCGTAAGATATGGCACGAATACTTTTCCTTTCGGTCCTACCATATTCTCAACTATACCTGTCAGCTTTGTTACAATAAGCTCTGCTACGGCCTGTCTCTTGCTTATGTTTTTAATTTTAAGATTTCTGGTAAGAATGAAAGCTATCAGTATCAGAACTGCCATAATTATCCATGTAACTACCACGGACTCTGACACGCCAATACCGCCAAATAACGGAATTGTGAATACTGTCTTACATTCCAGTTCTTCCATTAATCTTTCAGCAATAGACCCCAAAAGACCATCTCCTTTCTCCAATGCAGATTGTAGCAAATATGTTTTTCATATTCAAGTTATTTTATTAACAATCTGCATATTCCAATTGGCAATATATATTCTTTTTTTCGACCTATTATTTTAGCACCAAGTTAAGACTTAGAAAATATAAAAAATAAAAAAAATAAAATAATTGTTTTATTTATTAAATATATTTAAATAATTAGTAAATAAAATATTGACAGCAGGCTTAACAAGGCTTAAAATCATTCATGCGTTAAATGGCTTATTGTATACAGTTGAAAGGATGATTATGGTATCAAAATATTTTAACAGATTAATTAAATATTTTGAAAGCACTTTCGATTTTACCAGACCTTTTACCTGGAATGGACATACTTACGATGCTCTGGCATGTTTTCATGCCCATGTTGATAAGTATGTGTTAGTAAAGAAGGCACAATTATGGGCCTGTGACAGTCATGAATACTGCATTATCAATACTTACGAGGAATCCTTCACAGTTGAGGAATTTGACCAGCTTACTACTGTATTAACAGATTATCTGGAACCCCACTATGTAAGAAATGATGAATCAGATCCGGAAAAAGATCATATGTATTCATACCTCACACTTATTATTGTGTGTGGTTGTCCACTGGCTAAGGATGTTATCCGAAAAGTTAAGGGATACAGATTCACTAAGTACTATAAGATGTATACACGAGGTTACAGCGAGGCTCATGTAATATTGGTAGATACCCTGAATTCCAAGGTATATACCAATGCTGCAGGAAAAACAAAGCTCAAACTGTGTAAGAATGTATTTAAAGACTTAAAAGCTGGTAAAGAATAAGATTTTTCGCATATTTATTTCACCTAATTTTCTAAGGAGGAGCTCTATAATGAGTGGTATTGTAATTCTTTTAATTTCAATCGTAGCGCTTGTATTAGGCTACATCTTCTATGGTGGATGGCTTGCTAAGAAATGGGGCATCGATCCATCAAGAAAAACTCCAGCTCATGAACTTGAGGACGGAGTTGACTATGTACCTGCTAAAGCACCTGTGCTTTTAGGTCATCATTTTGCATCTATTGCTGGTGCAGGTCCTATTAACGGCCCTATCCAGGCTGCAGTATTCGGCTGGGTTCCAGTTCTTTTATGGGTATTACTCGGTGGTATCTTCATCGGTGCCGTACAGGATTTCTCAGCATTGTTCGTTTCTATCCGTAATAAGGGTAAGTCAATCGGAGAGGTTATGGGAAATGTATTAAACCAGAGATGTAAGTACATGTTCTCAATCTTCACATGGTTAGTTATGTTACTTGTAGATGCTGCTTTCGCAGATATCGTTGCTAAGACATTCTTTTCAGTTGGTGCTTCTAACCCAGCTGCTAATGGTTCAGTTGCAACAGCATCTATCCTGTTCATCCCACTTGCCATTGCATTCGGATTTTTCGTATATCGTAAGCATGCACCACTTGTAGTTTCTACAATCGCTGGTGTTGTTGTATTATTTGTAGCTATCGCTCTTGGTCTTAAGTTCCCTATCCAGGGTAGCTTCAGTACAGTTGCATTCTGGAGAGCAATCGTATTCATATACTGTGCAATTGCTTCTGTAACTCCTGTATGGATTCTTTTACAGCCAAGAGATTACCTTAACAGCTTCCTTCTCTATTTAATGATTGGTGCAGCTGCTATCGGTATTATCTTCTCTAACCCAGCAGTTAACTTAACACCATTTGCTGGATTCAAGGTTGGTAACAGCTTCCTCTTCCCTACATTGTTCATCACTGTAGCATGTGGTGCTGTATCTGGTTTCCACAGCCTTATTTCTTCTGGTACAACTGCTAAACAGCTTGACAATGAAAAGAGTGCCAAGATGGTTGGTTTTGGTGCTATGTTAATTGAGTGTTTACTTGCTGTTATTTCACTTATCTGTGTAGCTTCTGTATCAGCTAATGGTGTTACTAGTGTTGCAACAGGTGAGAAGCTTGGAACACCTTCAATCGTATTTGCTTCAGCAATCGAGGGATTCTTCCTTAACATGGGATTCTCAGAGTCAGCTGGTAAGGTTGCATTCACAGTTATTTCACTTGCTGTATCTGCATTCTGCTTAACATCACTTGATACTTGCTGCCGTCTTGGAAGATTCACATTCCAGGAGCTCTTTGCAGCTAAGGAGGGTGAGGAGGATGCTCATCCAGTAAGAAAGGCTCTCTCTAATACATATGTAGCAACACTTGTTAACATTGGTCTTGCAGCTATCCTCTGTGTTGGTGGTTATGCTACACTCTGGAAGCTGTTCGGTGCCTGCAACCAGCTTGTATCAGTTCCAGCTCTTATGGCTGCTGCTGTATACCTCAAGTCAGTTGGCAAGAAGCACAACATGTTCTATATACCAATGTTCTTCATGGCTGCTGCTTCAATGAGCCAGTTAGTAATCAGCTTTGTAACATATGCTAAGGCATTAATTAACGGAACAGGCGCTTGGAACGTTGAGGGTCTCCTCTGCGTATTCATCGTCCCAATCTTCTGCCTTGCATTCTCTCTTCTTGTTGAGGGCTGCAAAGTATTATTCGGTAAGAAGACTCAGGCTGCTGCTTAATTAATGAAAAGTTTTAAGACAGCTGCTCACAAGAGTACTATTTTATAATAATATTATCCGCTGGAAGGTTAATCCCTCCAGCGGATTTTTTTAGCAACCCTGCAAGCGAAGAACGTGCCTGCACAAGTATTATCTATATACTTATTAACTTCACCAGAAGCTCCACAATCTTTTCCATTGACTGAATACATATATATTCATATCTTCCATGAAAATTATGTCCTCCGGCACACAGATTAGGACAAGGCAGACCCATATATGATAGTTTTGCGCCATCTGTACCGCCGCGAATTGGCCGTATCTTAGGAATTATTCCAATATCCTCCATGGCAAGCTTGGCATTATCTACCAGAAACATGGCATCTCCCAGCTTATCTTTCATATTATAGTACTGGTCCTTAATCTCCACATGTATAATCTCTTTACCTGTTTCCCGGTTCATAATATCAGCCAGCTGCATCATCGTTCTCTTCTTGGATTCAAAGAACTGCCTGTTATGGTCTCTCAGGATATATTTTAATGTGGCTGACTCAACACAGCCATTAATCTCAGTAAGATGGTAAAAGCCTTCATATCCTTCTGTATATTCAGGTCTGTCCCTGTCTGTAAGCCTTCTGTCGTATTCCCTTGCCACAATGGCAGCATTAATCATCTTTCCCTTTGCATCTCCGGGATGAACATTTCTTCCTGTAATTGTCACTGTCGCTGAAGCTGCATTGAAATTCTCATATTCCAGTTCACCTATACCACCACCATCAACTGTATAAGCATAATCTGCCCCTAGTCTGTTCAAATCAATATGGTCTACTCCTGCTCCAACCTCCTCATCTGGAGTAAAACAGATTGCCACATCTCCATGCTTCACTTCAGGATGGGTCAGGAGATATTCTGCCATAGCCATTATCTCAGCCACTCCAGCCTTATCATCTGCTCCCAGAAGAGTGGTTCCGTCTGTGGTAATCAAATCCTTTCCCTTATACTGCATAAGTTCCGGGAATTCTCTTGGAGATAATACATACTGCCTTCCTTCATTACCTGCTTCTCTTAACTTTAACTGGGCATTGAGAGAATCCTCCCCCAGCACTATATCTTTACCCTGGTAATTTCTTATTATCTGGGGGTTAACATTCCTTCCACTAACTTCAGGAGATGTATCCATATGAGCAATGTATGCCAGTGTAGGAATTCTTCCCATGTCCGAATTATTCAATATCTTTGCATACACATAACCATACCGGCTGTCGTAATACACACTGTCTGCACCCATCTCTTCAAGTTCCTGTGCCAGAAGCTTTGCAAGCTCATGCTGTTTATCTGTACTTGGAAATTTTCCTTCCAGGGATGCATTTTCATCTGACTGGGTATCATATTTTACATATCTTAAGAATCTGTCAACTACTGATGTCATTCTATTACCTCCCCCGTTTCGGGATTTACGGATATTCCATTGACCTCAAGATGCTCATCTATCTCTATGACAATGCACTGTTTATCACCTATAATCATGGTCTTAATGAGGTCTGTCTTATCTGGATTAACCTTAACCACCACATCCGGTGTTTTCACCTCAAATTTTCTCGTTGCAGCCAGATTAGAGGCAAGAAGCTTACCTTCATCCCCTGCTGCCCTCTCAAAATGTTCCTCAAAATCAGCCAGCTTCTCTTCCCTGACGCCACTCTTTTCAAGAAGTTCTCTTGCACTTACCTTATCCAGTGTTACCGGTTCAGGAGCGCCTTTGCCTTCCTCAATCATCTCATTAAGATTGTCATGTATATTCTTAACTGTCACATAATCACATGTATCACCAAGAGTCTCTGTAACCAGATTCTGGAACGTCTCCTTCTGGTCTGCCGCAGGCATAGGTACATTACAGTCCAGAACATATGATAAGAAGCTGTTCTGGAAATTATCTGCATCTTTTGTATAGTATAATACACCATCATCATCCTGGCTTCTGTCATTAAATGCAGGAAAAAGGAAACCTGTATCTGGAGAATCTACTATATGGAACTGTCGTAAATCGTGAAATTCATTAATCTCCTCATTATATCCAAGCCCCGGTTTTGACAGGGACACATGGCATATGCTGCACAGAATATAGCTGTAAACCTCATTAGATGCATCTTCCATCTCAATGCCATCTGTTGTCTTACCAGGCACATCATATACCTGGTTAATAAGCAAAATAAGATAATTACCTGGATAATCATATGAAGTAATAACTCTGTCATAGAATTCATCCAGAATTCCCTCATCCTTAAGCTCACTGTCTCTTAAAGCAAACAGTCTTGTTCTTGCGCCATCCTGCCTGTACGCATCTGTATTGAACCTCATATCCAGAAGATTTTTCCCTGGTGTTCCTGAAAGTGTCTTCTTAAATATATCAAAATATTTATGTTGCTCTCCTTCTGGCAGATTCAAAAATGTGGAGGCAATCTTAGTAACCTTATTCTTCTCCCCATCAACATAGCAGCCACATAGCTTAAGTATTCCACAATCCTGTAATGTATATTGGGATTTAATTTCGTTAATATCTTTCCTGTTCACTGTTGTATCCTCCAGAAGTAAATTGCTTATAATATAATACAATTTTTCGGGAGTTTTTACAAGAAACAGATTATTTCAGTCTCTTTGCCACTGCCATGGCACTTTCGGTTACAGCCAGTCCTGCCACCACAGCTTTCCTTGTTCCATGTCCCTTTCCTGTTGCAAGAAATGAACCATAAAGCCTGATATCTGCCTTTACTATATTCTCTCCAATCAGCTTTCTTGATATATAACCAATTCTTACTGCTCCTGCTGTATGAGAACTTGAAGGTCCTACCATTACTGGTCCAATCACGTCAAATATACTCATTATGTCCTCCTTAAATCAACCCGGTAAACCGAGAAAAAAGGCACTTACTCCTGTTAGAAGTAAGCGCCTTTGCTTTTGTTATATGATATCACTTTGCAAATAATTTTGCAATTTGTTCTACAGGTTCTTTCTTGCCATGAAGCTCCCACTGCATAAATACATTAAAAAGTGCACCTGCGTAATAGTATACTTCATATTCTGACCTTTTCTTCGACCTTAACAGATAACCTGCAACATAATCATTAAATGCATCCATAACGAATGAATGTCTCTCTGCCTTCACCAGACTCAAGAAGAAATCTGAATATCTGTCAAAGAATTTCAAGGTTGACATTATCTGTCTGTAGCTTAGAATATCTGTATTATCCTTGCCACCCTCATTCTCAAGATATTCTTCCACAATCTCATTAATGTAATCCTTCAACGCCTCTTCCTTAGTGGAATAATACTGGTAGAACGTCATTCTTGACACATCAGCCTGCTTTGACACTTCAGAAATCTTGATTTCGTCATATGGTATTTCATGCATTAATGAGATGATAGATTCACCAATACGCATACG
Source organism: uncultured Eubacterium sp. (assembly GCA_945648485.1). Lineage (GTDB taxonomy): Bacteria > Bacillota > Clostridia > Lachnospirales > Lachnospiraceae > Lachnospira. The sequence goes on from CALZFR010000024.1 coordinate 12,736, forward strand.
TGTCTTCTTGTTGCGTTTAGTCTTCTCCCCTGCAGCTTTAGCCATCTGTACACCTCTCAATTATTTCTTAAAAAGATTCTCTATACTTGTTCCTACAGATTTAATTCCATCTGCAAATTCATTGGCAACATTCTTTGCCTTCTTGTCAATCTCATTATCCTTAATGAACTGGTCAGCCTTATCTGCTGCATTATTAGCTGCATCTACAGCTTTTCCAACACCGTTTAAGAATTTATCTTTATTAATAAGAGTCATAGCTATCTCCATTTCTGCGCCACATAATGTAAATTCCCCTGTGTGTACTGTGGCACCATTATACACAGAATATTTTACACATATTTTTAATCTGTAAAGATATTGTAACACTTCTTCTGATTAATGCAAGATTTAAAATATTACTGGGCAAACTGGCTTTCATACAGATTCTTGTAGAAACCGCCTTTTGCAAGAAGTTCCCTGTGTTTTCCCTGTTCAATAATGTGTCCGTCCTTCATAACAAGTATCAGATCCGCAGACTGAATTGTAGAAAGTCTGTGGGCTACGATAAAACTTGTTCTGCCCTCCATCAGCTTATTGAAAGCATTCTGTATCTTAAGCTCTGTTCTTGTATCAATTGACGAAGTAGCTTCATCAAGAATCAGCATAGGTGGACGGCACAGCATTACTCTTGTAATGCATAAAAGCTGCTTCTGGCCCTGGGAGAGGCTTCCACCATCCTCACCAATAACAGTATCATAGCCGTCAGGCAGACGTTTAATGAAACTGTGTGCATGGGCTGCTTTGGCAGCCTCAATTATCTCTTCCTCAGTGGCATCCGGCTTACCCATTATAATATTATCACGGATTGTGCCAGCCCTTAGCCATGTATCCTGAAGCACCATTCCGAAACCAGCTCTTAATGAATGTCTTGTCATATCTTTAATATCCACATCAGATACCTTAATTGAACCACTGTCCACATCATAGAAACGCATTAACAGATTAATGATTGTTGTCTTTCCGCATCCAGTTGGTCCTACAATAGCTATCTTCTGTCCCGGCTCCACATTAAGATTAAAGTCTGTAATAAGCTCCTTATCTTTAGTATATGAAAAATAAACATTTTCAAGACTGATACTTCCATCTGCATTATCAAGCACAACTGCATCCGGTTTGTCCGCTATCTCTGGCTGCTCCTCAATCAGTTCAAATACTCTTGCAGCACATGCAAGTGCATTCTGCAATTCAGTAATTACACCTGATATCTCGTTAAATGGCTTGGTGTACTGGTTGGCATAACTTAAAAAAGTTGCCAGCTGTCCAACGCTTATCCCGCCATTTATTGCTGAAATAGCTCCTGTTACAGCCACTCCCGCATAAACAAGACTGTTGACAAATCTTGTGGCAGGATTGGTAATTGATGAGAAAAATATGGCTTTCAATGAATACTTCTGAAGTCTTTCATTAATCTCATCAAACTTATCCATGGTTTCCTGTTCATGGTTATAAGCCTTAACAACCTTCTGTCCGCCAATCATTTCATCTATTAAAGCCGTCTGCTCTCCCCTTGTCTCAGATTGCAGCTTAAACATTGAATAGGTCTTCTTCGCAATAAACCCTGCCACCAGAAATGACACTGGTGTAATAAGAACTACCACCAGGGTAATCCTGACATTAATCATAATCATGAAAAGCAGTGTTCCCACTATGGTTGTGACACCTGTGAAAAACTGGGTAAATCCCATAAGAAGTCCATCTGCAAACTGGTCTACATCGGCTATTACCCGGCTTACCACTTCACCATATGAATGGGAATCAATATAGCTTAAAGGCAGATGTTCAAGCTTTTCTATTGCCTCATCTCTTATGTTTCTTGTTACATGGTATATTATCTTATTGTTACAAATGTTCATAATCCACTGTGATACAGCTGTGCACACAATTACCAGTGCAAACTTCATTATCACAACTTTAACACCAATAAAATCCACATCGCCAGGGCCAATTATATAATCAATGGCATTACCTACCAGAATAGGAGCATAAAGACTTGATGCCACTGTAATTACAGCCATTAATATGGATATTATTAAGTATACCCAGTATCTTTTAATTCTAAGCATTACTTTTTTAAGTGTCCTGCCTGAACTGGATCTGTTATCTTTCTTCATGTCTGCCTCCTTCCCGGTATTTTCTATTCCTGCTTAAACTGTGAGTTATATATTTCCTGATATACTTCACATCCTGCCAGAAGTTCCTCATGTGTACCAATTCCCACCATTTCTCCATCATCCAGCACTATTATTTTATCTGCATGCATAAGAGAGGCCGCACGCTGTGAAACTATGAATAATGTAGGTGCAGGATTAAGATTTGAAATGGCATTTCTTAAAGCTGCATCTGTAGCATAGTCAAGAGCAGAAGCGCTGTCATCCAGAATAAGGATATCCGGCTTTCTCACCAGTGCTCTGGCAATATTAAGCCTCTGTTTCTGTCCTCCTGACAGGTTCTTTCCCTGCTGGTCAATAAATGCATCCAGTCTTCCCCGCTTTTTCTCAACAAACTCAAGAGACTGGGATACTCTTAAAGCCTCTAATATATCTTCATCTGAGGCATCT
>CALZFR010000025.1 GCA_945648485.1 uncultured Eubacterium sp.
TAATAATTATAATATATTAATCTGTTTAAATCAATCATCCTTTAGGGCGTTAATAAAAGCCTGTGCCACTGCTTCAAGAGCTTCCTTCTCATCCTCACCATCAGCCATTAAATTAATAGTTTCGCCACATTTAACACCAGACGCCAGAATTGAAATTATACTCTTTCCATTGGCAGACTTTCCCTCACCATAACCAAAAGTGACTGTACTCTTATACTTAACTGCCTCTTCACACATAGCACCAGCTGGTCTTAAATGTATTCCCAACAAGCTGTCTATTGTAATATTCCTGCTTACCACGACATCCTCCTTTTCACTTTCGATTTTCCTGTTACCATTCCGTTATCCTATGGCGCCGTTGTACCTGAAACCCCTGCACCTGCCTGAATTGATGAACCTCCTGCTGAACTGGTAGTTGCCTGCTGTCCCGACGAATTACCTGTTCCGCCATTCACTACCGGCCCTGATGTACTGCCTTCTGTTCCCGTAGTTGATTGCTGGTCTCTCTCAATTATAACCTTCACTCTGTAGACTCCGTCGACACTATACCCTTCCGGAACAACAACATTTACTGTAACAATATGCTCTCCAACTGACAGAGATGCCAGATTAACAGACAAACTTATGTCGTCGCTGTCAATCCCCCTGCTCTCTTCCTCGTTGTTCTTAACTGATATATTAAGAGTTTGCACTGAGGTATCCAGCGCAGCCTTTAACCCTGGTGCCAGATTATTAAGCCTTACCTTGGATACAGGCACCTCAATCTCTTTGCTGTTCTCACTAACTATCCTAGCGGTAACTGTTATAGATGAATCTGAAGAAAATGAAACTGAGGCATCAACATAATCTGACAGATTAACAGACACAACCTTGTCTGATGCCAGGCCTGTCACATCTATAGCACTGGCCGGAATAGTAATTTCATTAATTCCTTCCACTACACTGACAGGTCCGGTTATTTCAATTTCATTTTCAGAAAGTTCAATACCCCTAACCAGATAATTCACTGAAGGCTTTCCAGTATAACCAGCAGATACTATTCTGACAGTCTTCTGCTTACTGATACTTACTACACAATCCGCATCCCCTCTTGATAGTACAAGAGTATCATCCTCAATAACAGAGCCATCATTAGCTAATAGTCTGATAGGAACATTTTCTGAAAAATCATTATTCCGCCCTGAAGTATTAAGAGTAACCCTTGCACTGGCAATTTTACCAACAGCTGAGGACGAACCGGTCACCTTAGCTACATCAGGAAAAATACTGACATTGCTAATTATACATCCATCCTCAGGATTGCCATCTGTATCATATTTTACAGTGAACTCCTTAGTAAGCCTGTTCTCAATCTGAAGTCTTACAGCCGTAGTTCTTGGGATAACTTCTACATTATTCAGTTCTCGTCCGTCCTTAACTACCTTAACATTAATATCTACATAATCAGCAAATGCTGTTATCTTGCTTAAATCTGCTGTAGCCACAATATCACTGGACTTCAGTTCAGTAATAATACTCTTAGGACCTCTTATATACACATTAATTCTGCTTCCGTCCACAACCTCATAAGTATAATCATTATCAGTAAGGCTCTCCGTATTTTGAAGTTCAACAGCCACATTACTGATTGTCACACTTGTAGTGGGATCATAGATATTTACAATAACCGTCCACAGAACGAGGGCACCTACTGCAGAAAGAATCTTCAGAGAAAAATTCTTAAATATTTTTTCCTTCATTCTTAAATCTTCCTCTCCATATCTTGAATGACTTAACATCAATATTCTTCATTCTTAAGTACTCCAGCTTGTTGCGCAGAGACTCTTCATCAATATCCCTGATGAGCTCTCCTCCAACTGCCAATGAAACAGCTCCTGTCTCCTCTGACACAATAATTGTCAGGCTGTCTGTCACTTCACTTATACCAACACCGGCACGGTGTCTTGTTCCCAGCTCCTTACTTAAATTGTTATCAGTAAGGGGGAGATAACATGTTGCTGAAACAACTCTGTTTCCACGTATAATAACAGCACCATCATGTAATGGTGTGTTATGCTCAAATATATTAATCAGCAGCTGGCTTGTCACAATACCATCCACTTCAATACCTGTTCTGATATACTCCTCAAGCATCATATCCTGTTCAATTACAATAAGGGCACCTGTCTTAACTGCACCCATCTCATACACAGCACGCAGAATTTCATTAATTGTCTTGGTACTGTACCTCTCTCCTCTGTGGGAGTCCCCAACACTCAGGAAGCCAAACCACACTCTCTTTCTTCCCAGCTGTTCCAGAGCTCTTCTAAGTTCTGGCTGGAAGATAATAACCAGTGCAATAATGCCCACACTGATGGTCTTACCCGCAATCCAGAGTATAGTTCTAAGATTAAGGAGATAAGCCACAATAGCAAAACCAACAACAACAATAATACCTTTTAGCAGTGCCCACGCCTTGGTATCCTTAATCCATACCAGAACGTTATATATAACTGCCGCCATCAGGAGTATTTCAATTATATCTGTCCAGGCAATGCTGGGCATATAAAACTTTGTCAGGTATTCCTGGGCAAAGTTGCTTACTGTACTCATATCACCTGCTACCTCCTGTTATTAATCACAACTCGCCCTCAATTATTTGTCAAATGTTATGGAATCATCATCATCGTCATCAAATTCCATAGGTCTAGAAGACCTTCTTACCGGCTGGGCTTCCGCCTTCTTTGTCTTCTTTCCGTTAATCTGCTTAACTCTCACATCTTCATTGACAACTGTAACTTTAGGCACAGCTTTCACATAATAATAATACTCATCATCCTCAAACTGGACATACTCTGTTCTCTTATAATCCACACTGAACAGAAGAACCTTACATACATATCCACCCACAATGCCAATAATAAGTCCAAGAATCAGTGAAACAATTCCGAACTTTGCATGGAGAGCAAGAATTCCAACAATATATATGAGGAATTCAACAACAGCCCCAGCTATAAGAGCATAAGTCCAGGCATTGTCAATTGTCATTTTCTTAATGCAGACTATAACAATAATTGTAACTACAGCTGCAAGAACCATTACAACAAATGCCCTGTCATTAACAAAACTTTCTGCCAGATAAGAAATATGCTGCACAGTGTCTGTAACAGAAGAATTAGTAAGCGCTGCCTCATATTCACTGGCTGTCTTAACAATTACATATACCAGCATTCCAAATGATACAGGAACAATTGACGCTGCACCCAGACCTATTCCGATAATAATTGGAACAGCTGCATATAACTTAAGTCCACACAGCATTACTGTTATAATAATTACATATCCCATCTTAGGTGCAAATCTTAAATAAAGAAGGTACATAACCACCAGCACACACAGCGCTATCAACGCTAATTCAGCAGATATTGCATACAAATGAGCCATCATAAACAATGAAAGCACCAGAATCATAAGCTGTCCAGGCAAAAATGCACACAGAACAGACAACAGAATCGATAAGAATGGATTGTTGAGCTTTGACATATATCCAATGCTTGCATTAAGCAGAATGAACGAAAGCAAAGCCAGTAAGAATTTAACTGCCGGTCTTATATATACGTTGTAACTGGCATAGACCTTTTTCATCTTTTCTCTAAGCTCTAATAAATAATACATACTTCCTCCAACTATTATTTCTTTTTTCTCTGAAGATTATAGAAGCGTTCCAGCTTATTAAGCCTCATTACATACTTCTTAATTCCGCTTCTGGTCTTATCATACTGATAAGCACTGTATATCCCTGAAATAACTGCATATACAATCAGTGCCAGCACATAATACACAATTATTTTCTTTCCCAAAGCTGCATAATCCATGCTGTTTATCTGCCTGATTATACTCTCTGTATTACACAACACAACCATTAATACAACAATGATAAATGCAAAGGTTGTGGCAATTGTACTCTTCAAAACAGCCAATGAAACGTAATCACCCTTAAAAAATTTGGCGGTACGAAGCATTTTCTTTCCTTCATTCTTCTCGTATATAGCCATCCTGGTCATCATCTTGACCTTATTCTCATTAAGCACTGTTTTCACCTCACATATACTGGCAGCTGCAAATACGTCTGTAAATGTCTGAAATATGCCATAATTACTACGGTTAATTGTAATTATAACTCACATGGTACTAATTGTATATTACAATTTGTGAATGGCCTCCATTAGAAGCCGCTACAACCCTTACTTTCTTATTATCTACCACAAATGTCTTATCCGTATTTGCTGTTACATATGTGTTCCAGACCGTGGAAGGATTGTCCGGTATCATGCTTGCAATAACAGACTTGACATGGGAATCAAAATCCTGGCTTCTCTGCTTTATGTATATTATTGTAACATTAGGCTGTGTTACAACTTCCCCATAATACTGTCCATCTTTTTCATATGCATATACATTGGAAGTAACCTGTGAAAAACCCTGTCCAGGCAGTATTCCGCCAACACTGGAGCTGTCAAGACCACCATTGCCACCTGACGGATCTAAGTTAGAGGAACCACCATTGTCAACTATACCTGCACTCCCCCCTGAACTGCTTCCACCACTATTGCTGCTGTTCTGGTTTCCAGCATTTCCGGTATTACCCATATTAGCATTGCCACTGCCATTGCCTGAAGAATTATTACCAGCGCCATTATTTCCTGTGCCAGATAAAGAATTACCTCCGCTATTACCTTCGCCTGTAGAGTTCCCAGAATTACCCTGGCTGGCTGCATTAATTCCATCACCGGCATTCTCTCCGTAACCGGTATTGCCATCCATATCAGTATTGCCATCCAATCCTGTCTGGGTACCATTTTCATCGAAACCTTCTCCACCATTCTGGTTATATATATCTGAATCACCTGCAGCTCCCTTAACAGATGTAACTCCTTCCACGCTCTCCAGTCCTGACAGATTTCCTGCTGTCTGTGTCTGGACCTGATTATCAATTATTGAACCAGCATTACTTATGCTGACATTCTTACTATCAGTTTCCTTTTTGCCGGTGCTTTTATTTAAAACCAGAGCTGCCACTCCTGTTGCTGCTATAAGCACTACCACTCCTGCAATAAGAATCCATTTAGCTTTAATCTTCATTAATCCTCTCCATTGATTGCCTGTATTTACAACAATAAAAAGCGCCTGGCTGTGAACCTTCCGCATCATTAGTAAGGGCATTTCACACAGCCAGGTGCTTAAAAATATCATTAATCGTTCTTAGTATTCTTAATATTAATATGGTTAAGGTTATTAATTGTCTCAGTAACCTCTCCCAATACCTTCTTAATGTTAACGCTTGTTGTTGCCATACCCTGGGCAAGCTTCTGCACCTCTTCAGCTACAACAGCAAATCCTCGTCCTGCTTCACCAGCTCTTGCAGCCTCGATACTTGCGTTAAGAGCAAGTATTCTCTGTCTGCTACTGTATGTCTCAATCTGCTTGGTGTTCTGGTTTGCAATAACAATCTGTTCAGCAGCAAGGTTAATACCTTCTTTAAGAGAATCCATAATCTCCTGATTCATCTTCGTTGCATAGCTTGCTCTTACATACATATTGATAACATCACCGAGAAGTGTTGCAGATGCCTCAATCTCTTCCTTTGTCTTCTTGTTTACCTTGTGAAGAGCCTCTATGTACCTATCCTCATCAATTCCCAGCTCTCTGGCAATCTGTCTGAACTTATCTTCATCCGGCTCTTCAGGAAGAACCTGTCCACCAATAACACTTCCAAGAACAGTTCCATCATCCAGCGTAATTGGAATACCAAAATCCATAAGGCCAGCATGACATGGATAAATACCTTTTCCCTCACGGTCACACTTCTCACATCTTCTGCATCCCTCTGCGCTTCCTCTTGTAAGATCAATACAAAACTCGGTAAAGTTATAACAGCCACTGATGTACTTCCCGTCCGCTCCTACCGCAACAGTAGCAAGCCCTGTACTTAATGCCCAGTTTTTCATAATGTCCTCGAATTTACTCATATCACAAAAATCTTCTATCTTCATGGTACGTCTCCCTCCAGTAGTAATAATTTTTCACATATAATAATCTACGAGGATTATACCAATATACAGTGCAAAAGTCAAACAAAAAGGGGTATATCGATGAAATTTTTTGATATATATCATGCAGGAAAAGAAGCCACCCCACTATCTAAAGTGAGATGGCTTCATATCAATCAGTCAGGCTGACTCCTTCCCGATTACTATTGTCTGATTATGCTGCACCATTACCAATTTTTTTCTTCTTTGTGTAGAAGACTACACCAGCTCCTGCTGCAACAACAACAAGAATTACTACAACAATTATTCCTACTGGCGAACTGCCGCCCTTTACTGCTGTAAGCTCCCCAGCTTCAGGAATGTCTCTTGATACATTAAACTCCGCAAGAACTGTCTCCATTGCATACTTGCTGTTATCAAAGTCAGCACCAACACCCTTTGGAGCAGATGCAGAAAGCTTAAGGAGAGTTCCCATCTTAATTGTTCCGTCATCATTACGTGCTGGAAGTGAACCTGTCTTTAAGTTTCTGAACCAGTCAGCGTTAGGAGTATTACCCTTCTTTGCCTGTGCATTGGCTGCGGCAATCTCGTTCCAGAAGTAGTTTTCCTTAAGATCCTTTTCGTTGCCGGCTGTAAGCTTAAGCTGCTCAACTACATCAGCCTTAGTATCCTTGAAGGAAACATTTCTTTCAGCCTTGAATGCAGTATCAATACCATTGTTAGAATAGAGTGCATAGTTATATGAACCATTATTGTATGCTGTACAGTCATATACTTCAATATCAGGACAAGAGTTAGAATCAAATCCCTTAGCCTTATTGTCGTATGCAAAACTGTTCATAACAACATGATGTCCTGAAAGAGCAGAACCACCCATCTTAAATCCATTACCATTACCTGCTTCTTTACCATTAGAGAGGTAACCATTCTTGTATGCAATAGAATTAATAACCTTTACGGCGCCAATTGGTCCTGTTGCTGTCTTAGCGAAGCAGTCCCATCCATCATCCGCATTGTTGTAAGCAATACATCCGTAGAATACATTGCCTTCACCAGTTGTAAGCTTAGCTGCGAAACCATCTGCATCTTCCATAGCTGCATCTGAATTATCAAATGAAGTACAGTTAAGAATCAGATTGTTTTTAGGCCACTTACTTGCAGGGTCAGTTGACTGTCCACTAACCTGGATACCTGTATTACCATTCTTATAAGCCTTAACAAGCTCTAATACATTGTTATTACCAGCTACCTGGATACCTTTCTGGCCATCAGCAGTGTTAGTTACGCTGATTCCCTTGATATACCAGTAATCTCCCCAGAGCACTAATCCCTTGCCCTGTCCCTTGAAATCGAATACCGCTGTATTCTTTGTCTCTGCCGGGTCAGAAAGAAGATAAATTCTATTCTCGCTTGTTCCGTCAATTCCATCCTCAATCTTAATACCCTCTGTTAATTCGTATGTACCCGCCTTACAGATAATCTGCTGGCCTGGCTGAACATATGCAACAGCTGTCTTAAGGTCAAGAGGGCTTGCCTCTGTACCTTTGCCCTCAGCAGTTCCTTCTGGTGAAACTATAATCTTCTCACCTGGGTTGCCGTATGATTTACATGTTACTGTCTTCTCTATAGTAGCCTTATCGTATGACTCCATCTCCATGTTGTCACCAGGCTTATAGTTTGCATCTGGTGTGAATACTGCCTTGAACTTATTCTCACCTGAAGAAAGCTTAACCTCAGCTACAAGGTCCTCTCCAGCCTTCACAGCTGTTTCCTTAACTACTGTCTTGCTGCCCTTCTTGATTGTAACCTTACCATCTGCGTTAGCTGAGAATGTAAGATTATATGTTTTGCTTCCTGATGTAGAAGCAGATGAAATCTTGTAGTTAGATGCAACCTTCTCAACAGGCTTTCCCTCATCAGGAGCATCTGTTGCAGGATCAGATGTTGTAAATGTAATATCCTTAACTGTTACGTTACATCCTCTGGCTGCTGCAAAACCTACATATACGTTGTCCTTGTCAATCTTTAAAAGCTCATCCTTGCCATAGAGTGTCTGGATATTCTCATTACCATCAGCATCCTTGTAGATTACACGGGAACCTGTATTATCCATCTTAGCCCTGAATGGCTAAGAATCGCCTTTCTTAATCTGCAGCTTTGTATCGAATGCTCCACTGCTCATGACAACCTGACCTGTCTTAGGTGTCTCTGTTGTCGATGTTACACCTGAGAAGAATCTGTAACCGATACCATCCTTAATACTCTTTGTTGCTCCGTCTTCATTAGTATACTGTACCTTTGAAGCTATAAATGTAGCTGAGTTAGTATAGAACGCACTTGAATTAACGCCGTTCTCGCCAACACTGTCTCGCACTATAATAGCAAAACCTTCCTGTCCATCTGGAGTAGGATTCAAATAATCGATTGTAAATGTTCCTGAAATCTCAAAGTTTTCCTTCTTAGGATCAATCTTTGTATAGTAGTAAGAAATACCATCATATGGGTCACTGGCATTAAGCTTACCACCCTTCTTATCTATTTTTCCATCTGCTTTAGATGTACAAGAAAAAAGCTTTAATCCGTCGTAGATGTTGCCCTCGATTCTGTTAGCCTCATCACTTGTTGATGTACCAAATCTTGCTGCAACCCAGTCACGCTCTGCCTCATTTCTTACAAGGCATCCTAAAGCTTCTCCTGGTTCAGACTCATCATCTCCACGCTTTGCAACAACCTTGAAATCATACTTTGTCCCCTTAGTCATAGGAGCACTGTATGATAATTCCTTACCTGTTGAATCAGCCTTAACATTAGAAAGCAGCTTGTATTCCTCACTGCCTGTTTTGCTGTATACATCATAGCTCTCTGCCTCTGGAACACTTGACCATATAACCTTCATCTGGCCATTGCTGTTCTCAGTCATGGCACGTACATCAGGAGTTGCCAGTGGAAGAGTGAAATCTGCCGAAATCTCATTAGACTTCTTAACTTCCTGCTCATCCTTACGTGATGCCTCTGATGTAAATGAATATGTTCCTGAAGCTGTAGGAGTAAACACTGCTGTTGCTGTGTCACCCTTCTTTGCAATGCTCTCTCTTGCAACTTCTTTACCATTCTTGTCAGACATAATGATATCTAACTTATCACATGCATCTGCTAATCTTGAACCAATCTTCATATTAGCTGAAACTGTAATTGTACCATCTTCAGCTACTGCTGATGTAAGAGAAGGTGTCATGACAGAACTCCATGGATCTCTTACAATCTGCTCTAACTCGCCTTCAGCAACTGATACATAATACACGTTAATACCAGAAGCTGTTGAAGCAAGATAGTATGTACCAGCTTCCTCAATCTCATATGTCTGTTCCTCAAGGATCGTACCACCAACCTTAGCAGGCTGTTCAGAAATTAATGTACCATCATCCTTGTAAAGGGCAAGTGAACGTACAGAATCACCTGAACTCATAAAATATGCAGAAACTTTAGCTGCTTCTGTTGTCTTAAATACTATGCTTCTTGAAGTAAACGAACCAGCTCCGTTAAGCTTAAGTCTTCTGGTTACTTCAATACCACTTTCCAATGTCTTGGTATTGGCATCAACGGTAGAACCTGCTGTCAGCGTGAACCCGTTGACCTCCTTATTCGCAGAGATGTTACCCTCTGAGAGATCGGTGGCATTAAGTTTAATCTCTGTAGCTGCCTTTGCAACAGTTAACCCTCCCAGATTAACGGGCAAAATCCCTGCCACCATGATTATTGCAGCAAACACTGCAAAAAATCGTTTAGCGTTTCGTTTCATCTTGAAAACCCTCCTATATTGTTCACATCATTAACCATAGCCATAGTTAATGTCGCATAAAGGAATTATAAAACATATGTATAAATTATGCAACATGCACAATCTTTATATTATAATCCTGCAAAGAAATCCTTTGTTTATGTAACAACCTTCCACCCGTCAAAAAACGATGTGGCTGCCACTTCACGAATTTTCATTCGTTAAAGCGACAGCCCCATTGTTTTTCAATAAATATTTATATTTTCTTATTACAGTCAATGTTAATCTCTGGCATAAGTTCTTTGTCAATTATTTCAAGCACCCTGTCCAGAACTTCCAATTCTTCTGAACTTAATCTATTCTTAATCCTGTCCATGATAACCTGCATATAACCATAGCTTATATTATAATAATTGATATATTTTTCCGTAGCCTCAAGATGATATTCCCTCTTATCATCCTTTGACTGCACTTTCCGAAGATATCCTTTTTTCACAAGGCTGTTGACCTTATAAGCCGCATTAGGTGAAGATATATTAGCAAAATTGGCAAATTCGGCCACAGTCGGATTATCAAGAGCATATATCATTTCCATGCAAAAGGTCTCAACGGTAGTCAGTGTTGCCTCTCTCTCCTGAATCCTTTCAAATACCTTCTGATAAAAATTCATTTTAAATTTAGTATATATACTGAAAAATGACTGCTGAAACATAACTGTGCCTCCTTAATTATGTAAGCCAGTATATCAAGTTTATTTTTCAAATGCAAATATTACTGGATTGCAAATGTAAGCTCAGCAGTTACAGCAAGCTGGTCACCCACATAAGCCTCTGCCTTTCCAATGCCAACAGGTCCCTTTGATGATATAATCTCACATTTAAGTGTAAGCACATCTCCTGGAATTACCTGACGCTTAAAACGTGCCTGTTTGATTCCTCCAAAATATGCAATCTTCCCCTTATTTTTCTCTTCAGCAAGCAGTGCAACAGCACCTGTCTGGGCAAGTGCCTCAATTATAAGCACTCCAGGCATTACATGCTTCTGTGGGAAATGTCCCATAAACTGGCTTTCATTGGCAGAAACACATTTTATTCCTGTTGCACTTTTTCCCGGCTCACACTCTGTTATTCTGTCCACTAAAAGAAAAGGATAACGATGAGGGAGAATCTCCTGTATCTGATTAGAATTAAGTTCCATAATTACTCCGCCTTTCTGAATAGGATTGTTGCGTTATGTCCGCCAAAGCCAAGGGAATTAGACATTGCACAGTTTATTATTGCATTTCTTGCCTTATTTGGCACAATGTCAAGGTCACATTCCTCATCCTTAACCTGGTAATTAACTGTTGGAGGTACTATATTATTCTTTACAGCCAGTGCAGTTATAACTGCCTCAACTGCACCACTTGCGCCAAGCATATGTCCTGTCATTGATTTGGTTGAACTTACCATAAGCTTATATGCATGTTCCCCAAATGCACGCTTGATGGCTCTTGTCTCTCCCTTGTCATTTAATACAGTACTTGTTCCATGGGCATTAATATAATTAACTTCCTCAGGCTTAACACCTGCATCCTTCATGGCATTTTCCATACATGCTGCTGCCATGCTGCCATCCTCAAGTGGAGCTGTAACATGGTTTGCATCACAGGTTGCACCATATCCTGCTATTTCACAGTATATCTTTGCGCCTCTTTTCTTAGCATGCTCATACTCTTCCAGAATAAGTATTCCTGCGCCCTCACCCATTACGAATCCGCCTCTTTCAGCATCAAATGGGATTGAAGCCCTTGCAGGGTCTGTTGCTGTACTTAACGCTTTCATGGCTGAGAATCCGCCAATTCCAAATGGAGTAATGCTTGCCTCAGAGCCTCCGCATACACATATATCACTGTATCCGTCTCTTATATGTCTGAATCCGTCACCAATGGCATTAGTAGCACTGGCACAGGCTGTAACAACGCTTGTACACATGCCGTGAAGTCCGAATCTGATAGCAATATGGCCTGCTGCCATGTTAGATATTGACATTGGGATGAAGTGAGGTGAAACCTTATCAAATCCCTTCTCCTCGCCCCTTAAGCATTCTCTCTGGATTGTAGTAAGACCGCCGATACCACTGGATACTATACAGCTGCATCTCATTGTATCTTCCTTACTGAAATCAATTCCTGAATCATTAACAGCTTCTGTGGCTGCTCCCAGTGCATATACTGTGTAATCATCCATTTTTCTTAATTCTGGCTTTGAGGCAACTGTCTCCTTATCAAAATTCTTAACCTCTCCTGCCAGGGTTACAAGCCTGTCTGTTGTGTCATAATGTGTTATCTTGTCAATTCCACATTTACCAGCTTTAACGGACTCCCACATTTCCTCTGTGCTGTTACCAATTGGTGTGATTGCTCCAAGTCCTGTAATTACAACTCTTCTCATATTGCCATTCCTCCATCAACACATAAAACCTGTCCTGTAATATATTTTGCACCATCTCCTGCAAGAAATGCTACTGTTTCAGCCACGTCCTCTGGCTTTCCCATCTCTTTGAATGGTATGCTTTCCATAATCTTTTCTCTGGCTGCATCATTAATTACTGCTGTCATATCAGTTTCAATCATTCCCGGTGCCACAGCATTTACTGTAATATGTCTTGATGCCACCTCTCTTGCAAGAGATTTAGTCATTCCTATTACAGCCGCCTTGCTGGCAGAGTAGTTTACCTGTCCAGCATTACCCATAACACCTACAACAGAACTCATGTTAATTATCCTGCCGTACCTGTTTTTAAGCATGTATTTTGACACACCCCTCATCATGTAAAATGTTCCTTTAAGGTTGACATCTAAAACAGCGTCCAGGTCCTCATCCTTCATTCTTCCAAGAAGATTGTCTCTGGTAATTCCTGCGTTATTCACAAGAACATCAATTCTTCCCCCAAAGAATTCTACCGCTTTTTCAATCAGCATCTGACATTCATCTGATTTGCTTATGTCAGCCTTAACAGCCAGAACCCTCACATTCTTTGCTTCACACAGCTTAACTGTCTCCTCTGCTGCCTCACTGCCTGACTGGTAGTTAAACACAATATCCATGCCACATTCTGCAAGCTTCACACATATTGCCCTTCCAATTCCACGGCTTCCTCCCGTTACAAGGGCGCATCTTTTTTCACTCATACTATTCTCCATTCCACATTAACCAATAAGCTTTTTGAAATCTTCCACAGAGTCAATACTTGCCACAGAAACTTCCACTCCCATAGCCTTGGCTGTTTTTCTTAAGAATCCAGATACAGCGTTGCCTGGACCTATCTCAATGAATCTGTCCCCGCCTGCATTAATCAGTACCCTTAAATCAGATTCAAGCTGTACACTGTTGCATACCTGCTTCTCCAGATTATCCACCAGATTCTCACCATTATAGAGACTTCCTGTTACATTTAACGCTACAGGAATCTGTGGCTTTTTAAGTTCTGTTTTTTCGAGATACTCTCTTAATGCTGCCCCTGCTGGCTCCATGTACTTCGTATGGAAAGGACCGCTGACATTAAGGCGGACGCATCTCTTTGCACCTCTTGCCTTAAGCCTTTCTTCCGTATCTGCTACTGCATTCTCATCACCACATATTACATACTGTCCCGGACAGTTGTAATTAGCCACTGTTACAAATCCATTGCTGCAAGCATCACTCTCTTCTTTAACAACATCCGGCTCCAGCCCAAGTATTGCACTCATGCTGCACTGACAGCCCTTTGCTGCCTCCATCATCACTCTGCCTCTGAAAGCTGTTATATTCACATATGTCTCTGCATCAAACACCCCTGCTGCATACAATGCTCCATATTCTCCCAGGCTTAAGCCACAGGCAGCATCAGGTTTGATACCATTTTCAAGAAGAAGCTTTGTAACACCTGCTGCATGAACTGCCATGCACCCCTGGGTGTACTCAGTCTGTGAAAGCTTCTCTAATGGTCCGTTAAACATAAGCTCCTTAAAATCGAAGTCCAGTTTTACTGAATCTACAAAATCTCTGTAGGTTTCATAGTTGTCGTAGAAATCTTTACCCATTCCTACCTTCTGGCTTCCCTGTCCTGCATATAAAAATACTGTACTCATGCCATTGCCTCCTTGTACTCACCTAGAATCTCTGATATAAGTTCTTTAACTGAAACCTTTTCTTTAATCCTGTATGCATTGCTACCTGTAAAGAACAGACCATTTTCCCAGTCTCCCTTCACTGCTGCGATTAACGCCCTGCTGATACAGTAAGGAATTGAATCATTCTTCGGACATGCTGTAAGACACCCGTTACATTTCAATGCTGTAAACTTAATCCCCTGTTTTAATGCTTTAAGAAGTGGACTGTTGATTGCCCTTGCCGGCATTCCTACAGGACTTTTAATAATAAGAATATCTTCTTTTCCAGCATTAATTATTGCATCCTTGAATACATCGCTGGCATCGCATTCATCAGTTGCTATAAAACGAGTTCCAATCTGGACGCCACTGGCACCCAGCTTCATGTAATGTGCCATATCTTTTCCGTCAAATACGCCTCCGGCAACAAATACCGGAATATCCCCTGCTTCCTTAAGCACGTCACTTAATATGTCATCATTGCTCTGGGCAGTTCCATTAAGCAGTTCCTCCTCTGAAAATCCCAGATGGCCTCCTGCCATATTGCCTTCAATAACAATCATATCCGGCTTAACCTGATAATGTCTCATATAATGCTTAATCAGTATTCTTGCTGCCCTTCCGCTGGAAACGATTGGGGCGCAGAGCGTATCTGTTCCCTTGGTGTAAGCAGGAAGATCCAGTGGAAGTCCCGCTCCTGATATGATAATATCCGCACCGGCATCTACAGCACACCGGCATGTCTTCTCATAATTCGACACTGCAGTCATAATGTTCACAGCCACAAGTCCGTTGCCCTCTGATATGCTTTTTGCTTTCTTTATCTCATTCTCAAGGGCACGAAGATTGGCATTAAGAGGGTTTGTTTCGAAATCCTTCTCCCGGTATCCTGCATTTACAGAGCTTATAACACCTACGCCTCCGCATTTTGCTACAGCTCCTGCAAGACCTGACAGAGAAACTCCTACACCCATTCCTCCCTGAATTATGGGAACAGAAAAATGTTTATTCTTAATATTCATAGTTATCCTCATTTCTCACATGGAAGTTCCCATTATTCTGCGTCAGCAAGCTGCTTTCTTAACTTATCATAGCCTTCATACATACTCTTAAATATCTCAGCAACAGGCTTTATCTCATCAATCTGGCCTACAACCTGTCCTGCCATAAGAGAACCGGTCTTCACATCTCCCTCGAATACAGCTCTTCTAAGTGAACCTAAAGTGAATTTCTCAAGTTCCATCT
>CALZFR010000026.1 GCA_945648485.1 uncultured Eubacterium sp.
GGGAATTAACAGGACCTCTGGCTGGCGTTCCATTTGCAATTAAGGACAATATGTGTACAAAGGGAGTGCTTACAACATGTTCATCTAAGATATTAGAGAATTTCATACCACAGTTTGACTGTGAGGCTGTAAAGAGACTTACAGATGCTGGTGCTGTTATTATTGGTAAGACTAATATGGATGAGTTCGCCATGGGTTCTACTACAGAGACAAGTGCTTATGGTCCTACTAAGAATCCAAGGAATACAGAACATGTTCCGGGAGGTTCCTCAGGTGGTTCAGCAGCTGCTGTTGCTGCAAATGAGTGCTTTGCCGCACTTGGTTCTGATACAGGCGGTTCAATCAGACAGCCTGCTTCATACTGCGGTGTTGTAGGCATGAAGCCAACATATGGAACTGTATCAAGATATGGACTTATTGCATATGGCTCATCTTTAGACCAGATTGGACCTCTCTGTAAGGATGTTACAGACTGTGCAACAATTATGGAGGTAATTGCAGCCCATGACTCTAAGGATTCAACTTCTGTAGAAAGAGAAGATACAGATTTCACATCTGCCCTTGTGGATGATGTTAAGGGGTTAAGGATTGGTATACCAAGAGATTACTTTGGGGAAGGACTTGACCCAGAGGTTAAGGAGGCTGTACTTAATGCAGCCAAGGTGCTTGAAAGCAAGGGAGCAGTTGTTGAAGAATTTGATTTAAGCCTTGTGGAGTATGCAATCCCAACATATTATACAATTGCAGCTGCTGAGGCAAGTTCTAACCTGGAGAGATTCGATGGCGTAAAGTACGGATATAGAGCCAGTGATTATGAAGGCCTACACAATATGTATAAAAAGACCCGTTCTGAGGGCTTTGGACCAGAGGTTAAGAGAAGAATCATGCTTGGCTCATTCGTTCTTAGCTCAGGTTACTATGACGCATATTATCTTAAGGCATTAAGAGTTAAGGCTATGATTAAGAAAGCATTTGATGAGGCATTTGCGAAATATGACCTTATTCTTGGACCTGTAGCACCTACTACAGCACCAAAGCTTGGTTCATCTTTGTCTGACCCAATTAAAATGTACCTTGGAGATATATATACAATTTCTGTAAATCTTGCAGGACTTCCGGGAATCAGTGTCCCATGTGGAAAGGATTCTAAAGGACTCCCAATTGGTGTGCAGATGATTGGAGACTGCTTTAAAGAGAAAAATCTGATTAGAGCGGCTTATTCATATGAACAGGCCCGCGGGGAATTTAAGTAGGAGGTGCCAGTATGTCTAAACAGTATGAAACAGTGATTGGTCTTGAGGTTCACGTTGAACTTGCAACTAAGACTAAGATTTTTTGTGGCTGCTCAACAGCATTTGGCGGAGCACCTAATACTCATACATGTCCTGTGTGTACAGGTATGCCAGGTTCTCTTCCTGTTCTTAATAAAAAGGTTGTAGAATATGCAGCAGCAGTTGGTCTTGCTACTAACTGCACAATTACCAGGAATTGTAAATTCGACAGAAAGAATTATTTCTACCCTGATAATCCACAGAATTACCAGATTTCACAGCTTTATCTTCCTATATGCCGTGATGGTCATGTGGATATTGAACTGGAGGATGGAACTAAGAAGGCTGTACGTATCCATGAGATTCATATGGAGGAGGATGCTGGTAAGCTTGTACATGATGACTGGGAAGATGTGTCATATGTAGATTTCAACCGTTCAGGTGTACCTCTTATTGAGATTGTATCAGAACCAGATATGAGAAGCGCAGAGGAAGTAATTGCATATCTTGAGAAGTTAAGACTTATTATCCAGTATCTCGGTGCTTCTGACTGCAAGCTTCAGGAAGGCTCAATGAGAGCGGACGTTAACCTTTCAGTCAGGGAGGCTGGCTCAACAGAGTTTGGAACAAGAACAGAGACTAAGAACCTTAACTCATTCTCAGCTATTGCCAGAGCCATTGAGGCAGAGACTAACAGGCAGATTGACCTGCTTGAAGCAGGCGAGAAGGTTATCCAGGAAACAAGAAGATGGGATGACAATAAGGCATATTCCTATGCTATGCGTTCAAAGGAGGATGCCCAGGATTACAGATATTTCCCTGACCCTGACCTGGTGCCTCTCAATATATCAGATGAGTGGCTTGATGAGATTCGTTCACGCCAGCCTGAATTCAAGACAGAGAAAATGGCAAGGTATAAGGAAGAATATGGTATTCCTGAATATGATATTAACCTTATTACAGATTCCAAGAAGCTGGCAGACCTGTTTGAAGCAGCAACTGCAGCATGTGGACAGCCAAAGAAGGTATCTAACTGGATTCTTGGCGAGACTATGAGAATTATTAAAGACAGAAATCTTGAGCCGGAAGATATTACATTTTCACCAGAGAACCTTGCCAGGCTTATTAAGCTTGTTGAGGCAGGCACTATTAATGGAAATGTGGCAAAGGATGTATTTGCAGTAATGTTTGACCAGGATGTTGACCCTGAAAGCTATGTTAAGGAACATGGACTTGGACAGGTTAGTGATGAGGGTGAGCTTCGTTCTACCATTCAGCAGATTCTTGCTGATAATCCACAGTCAGTAGCTGACTATAAGAGCGGTAAGGAGAAGGCTATGGGATTCCTGGTTGGACAGACTATGAAAGCCATGAAAGGTAAGGCAAATCCGGGAATGGTTAACCAGATACTTAATGAATTGCTTAATTCTTAATTCTAAATTTAATAAATTGTACAATGTATGTGGCGTGCTCTTTAATCGTATATGAATCAGATAAGGGCATGCCATATTTAATAGGACTTTTGCGTTGCAGACACAGATAAATAGACTGTTTTGCATGGCAAATGCGTTTTCAGAATGGAGGTTAGTATGACTGGGCAAAACATGATGAGAGTTAAACCAATTCTTCCTGAGTTTCCTGACAGGACAGTATGCATTACAGAATATAAGGTGTGCAAGGGCGTAATGTCAGATGAGGCGGGAAGAATTAATGGCAATGCTATCAATTCGGCAATTAAGGATGTATCAGAAGCGGGAGGCGGAACAGTTGTTATCCCGGAGGGCATCTGGGCAAGCTCGCCAATTGAACTTAAGAGTAATGTAAGACTGTATCTTAATAAGCAGGCTGTGTTAAAGTTTACCAAGAACAAGGAAGATTATCCTCTTATTATCACTAATTACGAAGGACAGCAGTGCATAAGGACAGTTTCTCCAATCCATGGGGAAAACCTTACTAATATTGCTATCGCTGGAGATGGATTAATTGATGGAAGTGGCGATTTGTGGAGACCGGTAAAAGGATTTAAGGTTACTGAACGCCAGTGGAAAGCACTTCTTGGAAAAAGCGACAAGGTGCTTAAAACAAAGGAGAGCGAGGTATGGTTTCCAAGTGAGACTGCCTATGAGGGAAACAACAGGAATATTCAGGGTAACACAGAGAATATTCTTAAAGAGGCAGCGGATTTCTATGATTTCTACAGACCTGTAATGGTGTCTTTGAAGCATTGCAGCAAAGTACTTCTTGAGGGAGTAACATTTCTTAATTCGCCAGCATGGAATATCCATCCCTTCTTCTGTGATAATCTCACTGTAAGGGACATTAAGGTAAGAAATCCTTATTATGCCCAGAATGGTGATGGGATTGATGTGGAATCCTGCGATACAGTGGAGATATGTGATTCTGTATTTGAGACAGGTGATGATGCTATATGCCTTAAATCCGGTAAGAATGCGGAGGCAAGAACATTTGAAGGACCATGCCAGAATGTTTATATTCATGACTGTGTTGTTAATGAAGGCCATGGCGGTTTCGTAATCGGAAGCGAAATGTCCAGAGGTGTTAAGAATGTCTATGTGGAAAATTGTACTTTCAGGGGAACTGATGTAGGCGTAAGAATTAAGAGTGCTCTTGGAAGAGGCGGTGTTGTTGAGAATATAACTGTAAGAAATGTGAATATGATAAACATTCTCGGTGAAGCAGTTATAATGACAATGGGCTATGTCCTTAATCTTCTTGACAAGAATGAAACCATTGCTGGACAGAATGAGGAAGATATTCCATATTTCCGTGATATCCTTATTGATAAGGTTACCTGCACAGGCTGTAAGGTGGGGATTAAGCTTGAGCCTCTGTCAGACAGACCGGATACAATTAGTAATATAACAGTTAAGAATTCAACATTTGTAGCTGCATGCGATAATATAATTGCTGGAAAGAATATAAACGTGGAATAAAAGAAGAGTGGTTGATTTTACAACCACTCTAGTGTATAATCTACTCAAAGGTAATCGGATGTAACTCCGATTTGCCCTCAGTTTTGGAAAACTATAGAGTATAGCACCTCGACTTAGGCGGAAGGGGTGCTATTTCTTTTTGTTAATATGGTTGTCTATGTAAGATAGAGCCGCAAATATTACTAGCAATAAAGTGAGTACTTCTATTGTGTTCATAGGGCATCCCCTCCTTGTATAGTACTAGAGGGCATATTACAATCGGAAAATCACACCGGAACTTATTTCAATTATACATTATTAGTTTAACATAAATAGAACATATGTTCAAGAAAAGCCTATAAAATTTCTTCAAAAATTATGGCATAGGTTCTGCATTTGCTTCGAACTCATCGAAGATATAGCTGAATATGCCAGGCATACCTACGAATTCACATCCGTATGCGTATTCGCCAGGAATATCAGTAAGCTGGCTTCTGATAATTTTAACAACACAGTATATTACATCGTCTATGTCTCCAAGCTGAAGTGCTGCATTGAAATAAAATCCTTCTGGGAATACACCCTTGGAGATAAAACCAATGCCGCTTCTTGATACGTTAGTTACTGTAATTGGAGCATCTACATGCTCAACCTTAACATTGTTCTGTCTGAATAATGTAGAGATGTTAAGCTGCAGATTAGCTTTTACTCTTTTGCATCTACGTTTTTCCACCATTTATTACCCCCGAAAATACCAATATTATTATATATCAATGATACACTTAAGAAGTCAATTATGCAAGCAAATGTCTATTGATTTTAGTATTTGCATGTTATATAATTTTCTGTGCTGGTACGGGGAGGATAGTCTGCCCGGAAGCATTTATTAAACAATTAAGAAGACAAGAGGAAAGGTGTAAATCATGGGAGATTTAAAGCTGCTTTATGAAGGAAAAGTAAGAGAGGTATATGATAATGGAGACAGCCTGATTATGGTTGCTACAGACCGTATTTCAGTATATGACATTATTCTTAAGAACAAGATTACTGATAAGGGCGCAGTTCTTACCCAGATGTCAAAGTTCTGGTTCGACATGACAAAGGATATTATTCCTAATCATATGATTTCTGTTGATGTTAATGATATGCCTGAATTTTTCCATCAGGACAAGTATACAGGCAACAGCATGATGTGTAAGAAGTTAAGAATGCTTCCAATTGAGTGTATCGTCAGAGGATATATTACAGGAAGCGGCTGGGCAAGCTACCAGAAGGACGGCACAGTATGCGGTATCAAGCTTCCAGAAGGGTTAAAGGAGTCAGATAAGCTTCCTGAGCCAATCTATACACCAAGTACTAAGGCAGAAATCGGCGACCACGATGAGAATATCTCATATGAGAGAAGCATCGAGGTTCTTGAGAAGAAGTATCCTGGACATGGTGAGGAATACGCTTCTAAGATTAAGGATGCCACAATTGCTTTATATAAAAAATGTGCAGACTATGCTTTGAGCAAGGGAATCATCATTGCAGATACCAAGTTTGAGTTTGGACTTGATGAGAATGATAATATCGTTATCGGTGATGAGATGCTTACACCAGACAGCTCAAGATTCTGGCCATTAGAAGGATATGAGCCGGGCCATGGACAGCCTTCGTTTGATAAGCAGTTTGCAAGAGACTGGTATAAGTCACATCCAGATAATGATAATGTATTACCTGATGAGATTACAGAAAAGACTATTGAAAAATATAAAGAAGCATATCAGCTTATTACTGGAAAGCCATTTTCAAGAAAATAATACTTAGATTTACAGCAGGACTCCTGATATATGAATTGACGGGAGCTCGGTATGCATGTAATTCTGGTAACATGGAGGATTGGGATGACTGAGAATCAGATTAATGATAATTATTATGATGAAGACAGCCTGCACGAGGAGTGTGGCGTCTTTGGTGCGTATGATTTTGACGGAGGGAATGTTGCTTCTACAATATATTATGGCTTATTTGCACTCCAGCACCGTGGACAGGAGAGCTGTGGTATTGCGGTAAGCGATACAGAGGGACCTAAAGGAAAGGTTCTTTCATATAAGGATATGGGGCTTGTTCATGAGGTGTTTGACGAAGAGAAGCTGGATAAGCTTAAGGGAAATATCGGAGTAGGGCATGTGCGTTATTCAACAGCTGGCAGCAGCGTAAGAGAGAATGCCCAGCCATTGGTTCTTAATTACGTTAAGGGCACGCTGGGAATGGCTCACAATGGTAACCTTCTTAATGCTGTTGAATTAAGAGACGAACTTTCCTATACAGGCGCTATTTTCCAGACTACCATCGACTCTGAGGTTATAGCTTACCTTATTGCAAGAGAACGTCTTAACGTTGGTACAGTTGAAGAGGCTGTAAAGAATGCAATGACTAAAATAAAGGGTGCTTATTCACTTATTGTAATGAGTCCAAGAAAACTTATTGGTGCAAGAGACCCATTTGGATTTAAACCTCTCTGCATTGGAAAGAGAGATAATACATACTTTTTATCTTCAGAGACATGCGCTTTGGACACAGTAGGTGCAGAGTACGTAAGAGATGTGCTTCCTGGCGAGATTGTTACAATTACCAAGGATGGCATTGCCTCTGATACGTCTATGTGCAGAAAAGACCATGCCAGATGCATATTTGAGTATATATATTTTGCAAGACCTGACAGCAGAATTGACGGGATGGGAGTGTATGAGTCAAGGGTTAATGCCGGAAGAATACTGGCTAAGACTCACCCGGTGGAGGCTGATGTTGTAGTTGGTGTGCCAGAGTCTGGTAATCCGGCGGCTCTGGGATATTCCCTGGAATCGGGTATACCTTATGGCAATGCATTTATTAAGAATAACTATGTGGGAAGAACATTCATCAAGCCTAAGCAGGAACAGAGAGAAAGCAGTGTAAGAGTGAAGCTTAATGTGCTTAAGGAGGCTGTGGAAGGAAAGAGAGTTATTATGATTGATGATTCTATTGTCCGTGGAACTACAAGCAAGAGAATTGTTAATCTTCTTAAAGAGGCAGGAGCAAAAGAGGTTCATGTAAGAATCAGTTCCCCTGCGTTCCTTCATCCATGTTACTTTGGAACAGATATTCCAACTGAAGACCAGCTTATTGCTTCAGGAAGAACTGTAGATGAGATATGTGAGTACATATGTGCAGATTCACTTGGATATCTTGAGGTAGACAGGCTCAGTGAGATGATTTGTGGACAGACAGGTTACTGCGATGCCTGCTTTACTGGTAATTACCCAATAGAACCACCAACAATTGATATTCGTGGTGAGATGGGCTGATATATTCTTGATTATTAGAAGAAGGGAAGACTTGGGATGACTGGAGAGGAACGAAGAACAGAGATTGTCAGAATTCTTTCTGATGCCACTGAACCGGTATCTGGAACGCAGCTTGCAGAGCATTTTGATGTGAGCAGACAAGTCATTGTCCAGGATATTGCCCTGTTAAGAGCTAAGAATACAGATATTATATCTGGAAAGAAAGGTTATCTTGTTAAGAATAACACAGATAAGCTTAAGGTCGGTGGAGATGATAACAACTTTTCAGAAGCCAGACAGTTTTCAAGAATATTTAAGGTTATTCATGATGACAAAGATGTGGAAAAAGAACTTACCCTGATTGTAGATCTTGGCGGCAGGATTCAGGATGTGTTTGTGTACCACAAGATATATGGCGTTATTCGTGGAGAGCTTAATATAGGCTCAAGAGAGGACGTTGCCAATTATATGAAGAACTTAAACAGTGGAAAATCTTCTATGCTTAAGAATGTTACATCAGGATTTCATTATCACACAGTTACGGCTGTAAGTGAACTGATGCTTGATGTTATACAGGAAAAGCTGGCGGAATACGGATTTCTGGCAAAATTACAGGAGTATGAGCCGGTTGACTTTAGCAGACAGTGATTCAATGGTAGTTGCGACCATGTCAGAATGCGTTCTATGATGCAGAATGATACTGATGCAGTAAATATAATTAAATATAACAGAAAGGCGGATAAGAATAATGAACGACAGATATCAGACACCTTTGGCTGAGAGATATGCCAGCAAGGAGATGCAGTACATATTTTCTCCTGACATGAAATTTAAGACATGGAGAAAGTTGTGGATTGCCCTTGCAGAGACAGAGAAGGAGCTGGGGCTTGATATTACAGATGAACAGATAGCTGAACTTAAGGCTAATCAGGATAATATCAATTATGAGGATGCCAGGAAGCGTGAGAAGGAAGTAAGACATGATGTAATGTCACATGTATATGCTTACGGACTCCAGTGTCCTAAGGCAAAGGGAATAATCCATCTTGGTGCTACATCATGTTATGTAGGTGACAATACAGATATTATTATTATGACAGAGGGACTTAAGCTTGTTCATAAGAAGCTTGTCAATGTTATAAATGAACTGGCTAAGTTTGCTGACAAATATAAGGCTCTTCCTACACTTGCTTTCACACATTTCCAGCCTGCACAGCCAACAACTGTTGGTAAGCGTGCCACACTGTGGATGAATGAACTGGTAATAGATCTTCAGGACCTGGAGTATGTTCTTGATAATATGAAGCTTTTGGGATGTAAGGGTACAACCGGAACCCAGGCGTCTTTCCTTGAACTGTTCAATGGCGACCATGACACAATCAGAAAGATAGATCCAATGATTGCGAAGAAGATGGGATTCAAGGAATGCGTTCCTGTATCTGGACAGACATATTCAAGAAAGGTTGACACAAGAGTGCTTAACGTACTTGCAGGAATTGCCGCAAGTGCTCACAAGTTCTCTAATGATATAAGACTGTTACAGCACCTTAAGGAAGTTGAAGAACCATTTGAAAAGTCTCAGATTGGTTCGTCTGCCATGGCATATAAGAGAAATCCAATGAGAAGTGAGAGAATGGCTTCTCTTGCTGATTATGTACTCTGCGATGCTCTTAATCCTGCTATTGTATCATCAACACAGTGGTTTGAAAGAACTCTTGATGATTCAGCTAACAAGAGACTTTCAGTTCCAGAAGCATTCCTTGCTGTAGATGGTATTCTTGATTTATACATGAATGTTGTAGATGGTCTTGTTGTATATGACAAGGTTATTACCAAGAGACTTATGTCTGAACTTCCATTCATGGCAACAGAGAATATTATGATGGACGCTGTTAAGGCAGGAGGAGACAGACAGGAACTCCACGAAAGAATCAGAGAGCTT
Organism: uncultured Eubacterium sp.; assembly: GCA_945648485.1. Classification (GTDB taxonomy): domain Bacteria; phylum Bacillota; class Clostridia; order Lachnospirales; family Lachnospiraceae; genus Lachnospira. The sequence continues at coordinate 9,455 of CALZFR010000026.1, forward strand.
TCTATGGAGGCTGGAAAGAGAGTTAAGCAGGAAGGACTTGATAATAACCTTCTTGAGCTCATCGCAGCTGACCCAATGTTTAATGTAACATTGGAAGACCTTCAGAAGACTCTTGAGCCATCAAAGTATGTTGGCCGCTCTAAGGAGCAGGTTGAGGAATACCTTAAGGAAGTAATCAACCCTATTCTTGATGTTAATGCATCAGAACTGGGACTTACTGCAGAGATTAATGTGTAAATAATATGGTACATGTTTATAGACTGTACTTTTGCTTGAAATGAGAGATTGGGGCTCTGCCCTGACTCTCATTTTTGGGATAGGGGGATTGTGCAGGTGCGTGACATACTACATAAACATAGGGAACGTGGTGCACTGATAATTATTGCATGCCATGACAGTGAAGAATTAAATTATTTGTCAGATGAGACAATTATTATTGAAGATGGAAAAATTGTTGATAAAACAATGAATTATAGCTAAAATAGTAGGAGTATTGAACGTTAATCATGTAATATATGATAAAAAACGACACAATACGACTAAATCCATGAAAATAGTGGGTTATTTAACATGAAATGGTCTGAAAAAATCTCTGTATGTAAATTGTATTCCGATAACCGAAGATAGGTTATTAATTACCAATAATTAACCATTAACAAAAATAAATAAAATTTTTGTTGACAACCATACGAAACAGTCATATAATGATAAGGCAGTTGTGGTTGCACAGTTATGTATGGGATCTTAGCTCAGCTGGGAGAGCATCTGCCTTACAAGCAGAGGGTCACAGGTTCGAGCCCTGTAGGTCCCATTCCAAAAGAGAAGCGCAAGCAAATCTTTTGCATATCATATGGCGAGATAGCTCAGTTGGCTAGAGCATACGGTTCATACCCGTAGTGTCGAGGGTTCAAATCCCCCTCTCGCTACTAAATTTAAAAAGAGAATCCGTAAGGGTTCTCTTTTTAAATTTTGATAGAAAACAGGAATTGAACGCGAGACACTACGGTAGTGTCGAGGGGCGCTGGAGGTCCGGGGGACCTCCGTTAAGCGCGGACCGGAGCGGAGCGAAGACCCAATCCCCCTCTCGCTACTAATTTAATTCGGCGTAAATCTTGATTTTTCAAGGTTTACGCTTTTTTGACGTAAATTACCAAAAAACGGGGCAATACATAATGAAATTAATTGCAAAAACGGGGCAAGAAAATAACGGGGCTCATTTTGAAATTTTTGTTACACAGCAATTAACAACTGTTGAAACAGAAGGAACCGTGATATATCTCCCAATCTACATGTGCTATCTTTTAAAAGAACATAAGATTGGACAGATGATAATAGATTTGGATATTTCAGGTTTGTGAAAATTATAGATGGATTTTTTGCTGGAAATAATTTATACTATAGAGAACCATGGATATAAGAAAGAATGGGTATCCTGCAAGCAGGAATGAATTCTGAACTTTTGACCCTGGTATCATCATATAATATTATGAAAGGAAATGCGGATATGAGAGTTGGAATGGGATATGATGTTCATAAGCTTGTAGAAGGAAGACGCCTTATTCTTGGCGGTGTAGATATTCCATATGAGAAAGGGCTTCTTGGACATTCAGATGCAGATGTGCTTCTCCATGCAATAATGGATGCACTGTTAGGAGCAGCGGCTCTGGGAGATATCGGACAGCATTTTCCTGATACAGATGATAAATATAAAGGGGCGGACAGCTTAGTGCTTCTTAAAGAAGTAGGCAGGATGCTGGATGAGAATAACTACATCATAGAGAACATTGATGCGACCATAATTGCCCAGAGACCTAAGATGGCTCCTCATATCCTTGATATGAGACAGAATATTGCAAGGACTCTTGGAATAGAATTAAATCAGATTAATGTTAAGGCTACAACAGAGGAAGGACTTGGATTTACAGGCAGTGGCGAGGGAATATCTGCCCAGGCTGTATGTTCCATATCCTCTGTGGCTAATTATATATATGGCGAAGCGGATATGAAGAACTGTTGCAATGGCTGTGGTGGATGTGGATCGAATATAGAATAATTTTTTGGAGCAGTTATGAAATATATTGAATTTGTTAAGCAGCAGATTGCAGTGATTAAGGAGAGAGACCCTGCAATTAAGACTACTAAAGAGGTTTTCCTGTATCCAAGCTTTAAGGCAATGCTTAAGTACAGAAAGGCCCATAAGCTGTATCTTAAGGGAAAATACTACAAGGCAAGAAAGATTTCCCAGAAAGCAGCACATAAGACAGGAATAGAGATTCATCCTGGTGCACAGATAGGAGATGGGTTCTTTATTGACCACGGACATGGAGTGGTGATTGGAGAAACAGCTATAATCGGCGATAATGTTACTCTGTATCAGGGGGTTACTCTTGGAGGTACAGGCAAGGAACAGGGTAAGAGACATCCTACTGTTGGAAACAACGTAATGATAGGTGCAGGAGCCAAGGTTTTAGGCTCGGTGTACATTGGCAACAATTGTAAGATTGGTGCAGGTTCTGTAGTCTTAAGTGACGTGCCTGACAATGCTACGGTTGTAGGTGTTCCAGGAAGAATTGTAGTTCTCAATGATAAAAGAGTTGATATTGACCTGGATCAGGTTCATCTTCCAGATCCGGTTAAATGTGATATTGAAGAGCTTCGTGGAGAAAACGTCTTCCTTAAGGACAGAGTGGAAACACTTGAAGCAGAAATATCAACATTACACTGCGTTAATAATGGGAGGAAAAAAGAGTGAAAGTATACAATACATTAACAAGAAAAAAAGAAGAGTTTGTTCCATTAGAGGACAACAAAGTTAAAATGTATGTCTGCGGACCTACTGTGTATAATCTTATCCATATCGGTAATGCACGTCCAATGATTTGCTTCGATACAGTCAGAAGATATCTGGAGTACAAAGGCTATGACGTTAATTATGTCTCGAATTTTACAGATGTAGACGACAAAATTATCAAGAAGGCAAATGAAGAGGGAGTTTCTGCAGAGGAAATCTCTACAAGATATATTGCTGAGTGCAAGAAGGATATGGCTGGAATGAATATCAAGCCTGCCACAACCCATCCTCTTGCCACACAGGAGATTCCGGGCATGATTGATATGATTCAGACCCTTATTGACAGGGGTTATGCCTATGAGAAGAATGGAACTGTATATTACAGAACAAGGAAATTTGAAGGATATGGAAAGCTCTCCAAGAAGAATATTGATGAGCTTGAGGCAGGACACAGAGATGATGCCCATCAGCTGAAGGTTTCAGGTGAAGATGAGAAGGAAGACCCACTTGATTTCGTTCTCTGGAAACCGAAGAAGGAAGGGGAGCCATATTGGGAATCACCATGGAGCCAGGGCCGTCCGGGATGGCATATTGAGTGTTCTGTAATGTCAAAGAAGTATCTTGCAGACGAGATAGATATTCATGCAGGCGGAGAGGATCTGATATTCCCTCATCATGAGAATGAGATTGCCCAGTCAGAGGCTGCTAACGGCGTTCCATTTTCAAAATACTGGATGCACAATGCATTTCTTAACATCGACAATAAGAAGATGTCCAAGTCTATGGGCAATTTCTTTACAGTAAGGGAAATCTCTGAAGAATATGACCTTCAGGTTTTAAGGTTCTTTATGCTGAACGCCCACTACAGAAATCCGATTAATTTCAGCCGTGAGCTTATGGAATCTGCAAAGAACAGCCTGGACAGAATCATTACTTCTGTTGACAATCTTAAGCATCTTATTGCAAATGGCAGACAGGGTGATATGACAGAAGAGGAAAAGGAACTGCTTGATAAGACAAAGGAGTTCTATGATAAGTTTGATGCTGCAATGGATGATGATTTCAATACTGCTGATGCTATATCTGCAGTATTTGAGCTTGTAAAATATGTCAACTCTAACAGCAGCAGTGATAATACAACAGCATATCTTACTGCATTAAAGGAGAAGATTACTACTCTTACTGATGTCTTAGGACTTATTGTAGACAAGAAGGAAGAGATGTTAGACAGTGAAATAGATGAACTTATTGCCAGGAGACAGCAGGCAAGAAAGGATAAGAATTTCGCACTGGCTGACCAGATAAGAGATGAGCTCCTTTCAAAGGGAATTATTCTTGAAGATACAAGAGAAGGAGTAAGATGGAAGAGAGCATAGGAGTACTTAAGACTTCGGATGAATCAGGTCCGGATGAGGTGCTGGATGCCTGTACTGGCAATAGGGATTTAATGGAAGCTGTAATAAAAGGCATGAATTTGCAGGAGACAGCCCCAAAACAACTGTCTCCTCTTGTTCTGGCTTATATAGGTGACTGTGTATATGACCTTGTGATTAAGACATATCTTCTTGATAAGAAGGGAAATATGCCGGTGAACAAGCTTAACAGGATGGCAAGCAGTCTTGTTAAGGCAGAAACCCAGTCTAAGTTAATCGGTTATATTGAGGAATCTTTAACAGCTGATGAAGAAGCTGTGTATAAAAGAGGCCGTAACGCCAAATCCTATACATCAGCGAAGAATGCATCTATTGGTGATTACAGGAGGGCAACCGGATTTGAGGCACTGATGGGATACCTTTATCTGGGAAGAAGATATGACCGCATGGTGGAGCTTGTTAAGATGGCTCTGGATGCATTTGGCAAGATTTGAATTGGAGGATAAATTGGATAATAAAGAGTTTACGATAGAAGGGCGCAATGCTGTATTGGAGGCGTTTCGTTCAGGCAAGACCATTGACAAGCTGTTTGTTCTTGCAGGGTGCCAGGATGGGGCAGTTAACAGCATAATAAGAGAAGCCAGGAAACATGATACAATAATCAATTTCGTTGATAAGGAACGTCTTGACCATATATCGAAAACAGGGCATCACCAGGGTGTTATAGCCCAGGCTGCGGCTTATGAGTATGCTGAAGTGGAGGATATTCTTGATAAAGCAAGAGAAAAGGGAGAAGAGCCATTTATATTCGTACTGGATGAGATTGAAGACCCCCATAATCTTGGTGCTATAATACGTACAGCTAATCTGGTTGGAGCCCATGGTGTTATTATTCCAAAGCACAGGGCAGCAGGACTTACTGCAACAGTGGCAAAGACCTCTGCAGGAGCTGTTAATTATACGCCGGTTGCCAAGGTAACAAATATCGGGAAGACAATCGACGAGCTGAAAAAACAGGGGCTGTGGTTTGTGTGCGCTGACATGGATGGAGAGGTTATGTATGACTGCAATCTTACCGGACCTATAGGACTTGTTATAGGTAATGAGGGAAGTGGTGTGAGCCGTCTTGTCCGTGAAAAATGTGATTTTACAGCGGCTATTCCTATGAAGGGCGATATTGATTCTCTTAATGCCTCAGTGGCAGCAGGCGTTCTTGCTTATGAAATCCTGCGCCA
>CALZFR010000027.1 GCA_945648485.1 uncultured Eubacterium sp.
AGAGCACGCGGCTGTTAACCGCGCTGTCGTAGGTTCGAGTCCTACTCGGGGAGCTTATGGCGACATAGCCAAGTGGTAAGGCGTGGGTCTGCAACACCCTGATCATCGGTTCAAATCCGATTGTCGCCTCTTTGTGATTGTGATAGATGTATTAAGCAAGTCTTAGTACATCTATTTTTTTGTAGCAAAAACCTTTCACTGTTCGCTGTGCTGTGATATAATTACATATAATTGTAGTAAAACTGTTTATTAGAAGGGGTACTGTATGATACGCAAGTCGGTTCTTTCGAAGCTTCGTATAACAATATTTACTGTGCTGGCAGCTGGATTGCTGGTTACGCCAGGGTGCGGTAAGAGAGTAGAGGCGGTTATTACAACAGATGGCGAAGATATAACGGACGCAGCAAAACAGTATGAAACATTGGCAGCAAGCAAAGAGGACAAGTTTTCTTTTGATGACCTTAAGGTGGGTGGCGTCAGCTATCTTATGACGGAGGAACAGGTTACAAATCTGTTAGGACAGCCTTCACAGGTATTTGAAGCAAAAGAGACAGACAAAACTGAAACTGACCTGCAGGAAAAGGTATATTCATATAATGAGCTTACATTAGTATTTACCAGTATCAAGGATGAATATCGTTTAACAGCAGCGGCAGGAGTTGGGGACTCAGAAGTCTTTGCAAGGGGCTTGTCAGTGGGAGATACACTGGATGATATTCTTAAAGTCTTTTACCGGGATGAGGACTGTATGAATAATTATTACTTTTCCCCTGATAAGACGGCAGTTTTGGGAAAATATCTGTATGGCAGTTACACAATTGATTCACTGGATACGATGAAGATAAAGAACGATATAGAGTATGGTGTTATTAATTATAATGGCTATACCTCTTTAGAAACAGCGGAATCATATATTGTGGAGTTTACTTATTTTAAGGCGCCTTATAAGGAAGAATATGCAACTTATAATGATGCCTTTGCCCAGATGTATTTCGACATGGACAATAATGGAAAGATAACCTCTATCAGATGGTACTATTATCCACAGATAGATTAAGGAGGAAAAATGAATTCAACAACTTTAGTAATTATGGCGGCTGGAATGGGGAGCCGTTTTGGCGGTGGAATTAAACAGCTGGAGCCTATGGGACCTAACGGTGAGATAATAATGGATTATTCTATATATGATGCTATTGAAGCCGGATTTAATAAGGTCGTTTTCGTAACAAGAAGAGATTTATTTGACACATTTAAAGAAGTAATTGGTGACAGGATTTCTAAGGTTATTCCCGTAGAATATGCATTTCAGGAGCTTGATGAACTTCCTGAAGGGTTCAGTAAGCCAGAACAGCGTACCAAACCATGGGGAACAGGACAGGCAATCCTTGCATGTAAGGATATTGTTAAAGAGCCATTTCTTGTAATAAATGCAGATGATTATTATGGTAAACAGGCATTTAAGCTGATTCATGATTATCTTGTAGAAGAACATCCATCTGATAAAGAGTTTGAGTTCTGTATGGCAGGATTCATTCTTGGAAACACCTTAAGCGAGAATGGGGCTGTTACAAGAGGTGTATGTGTAATGGATGACTGTGGTCACCTGATAGGAGTTAATGAGACCGGAGGACTTGTAAAAACAGCTACAGGAGCTGCTGTAGAGGATGCAGATGGCAAGCTTACTGCAATTAATCCTGAAAGCTATGTATCTATGAATATGTGGGGATTTACACCAGATTTCTTCAATGAACTGGAGACTGGTTTTACCACATTTTTGAGTGGAATTAAAGAGGGAGACATTAAGAGTGAGTATCTCCTGCCATCAGTAGTAGATTCCTTAATCAAGGCAGGACGTGCTAATGTATCTATTCTTGAGACAAGAGATAAATGGTTTGGCGTGACATACAAGGAGGATAAACCTCTTGTTGTGCAGTCAGTTAACAAGTTGATTTCAGAGGGGAAATATCCTGCAAAACTATACAGTTAATAAAGGAGTGCAAAATACATGAAAAAGTTTTCAAGATGCGCGTTGATTCTGATTATTGTAACAATTCTGGGGGTTATTGGTGGATATATATTTGAAAGTACCACAACTACTCCAATGTATACATCAACAGCCAAGATTATAGTTACGCCAGGGGAGGCTAATGAAGCTACGGTGAGAGCTACAGATGGAGGACTGGTTAAAGATTTTGAAATAGTTTTCAAGAGCAATGTTGTAATTGAGGCTGCCCAGAAAACTGCCGGAACCTCTGAAAATATTGCACAGTATCTCACAGTTAAGACAGTACCTAACAGCAATATTATTGAACTTACAATAACTAACCCTGACCAGACTACAGCTAAGACATATGTTGATGCCATTGCCAAGAATGCTGTGAAGACAACAAATATTGTGGCAGTTCAGTCTATCCAGGTGCTTCAGTATGGTGACGAAAGCAATATTGTGGTAAAACCTTATCTGTATAGAAATACTGCAGTTATAGCAGCTGTTGTTGCAGCAATATGTCTTATTATTGAACTTATTGTTATATTTGTCATGAATGCATTTAAGGATGAAGACGATTCAGATGATGAGATGGAGTATGAAAGAAAATATGGTCAGCTTCTGCAGGCTAATCTCAATATGCTTCCATATGACAGAAATATATACCACAGCCAGCAGGGCGGTGGACAGGGATATCCTGCACAGTCAGCAGGATATGGTGAAAAGCAGGAAGAGGATGAACTTGATGACGATTCGTTAGCTGATGAAGAGGTTGCTGCTTCAAGAGAACCAGTAAGACATGAATATGTATACGAGTCAGCTTCAAGCAATCCTGCAATGGATTCAGATGTACCACATGCGGCATCTGCAGAAAAGGGATATGCAGCTGCGGCAGATACTACATATACAGCGGCATCTGCAACAGTAGCAGATGTGCTTGAGGATTCAGACAATTATTCAGATGGAATGGATTCAGAGGTACCAGACAGTGATATGGCGTATGGAACACCAGAAGATACATTAGCAGAGACAGAAGCTGCAGCAAGTGAAGTTCCACAGTCAGCTGCAGAGGTATTGAAGGAAAGCAAGGGAAAGACCATGCGTTCAAGTGCAGAGGTAATTGGAATAATCAGGAAGTAAGGGGTGACAGTAGAATGTTTAGTGTGAATGTTGAGAAACTTTTAAAAATGACAGACAGTGAGCATGACGGATATCTGTCATCTGCCAATAAGGTTTTAGGAATGATGGATTCTGAGAATACAGTGCTTGGAATTGTGGGAGACGCCATTATGGCATTTAAGATGGCAGGTACCATACATGAACTTGGAAAGAGTGTATTATTTATTGACTGTGATATGAGCGATGAACTGTTCCTTTCAAAGTACAGACTGGGAAAAGACCTTAAAGGTGTCACAAGCTATCTTTCAGGAAGTGAGGATGCAAGAGACCTGGTGTGTGTAACTAACAGGAGTGATTTTGACGTTGTATTTACCGGACAGACAGGATTAATTAATGTGAAGGATGTGGAAAGCAGCAGACTTCGTGATTTTGCAGATAATTATCTGGATTATGATTATGTTGTAGTTTATTCAGATGAAACTGGCAAGGCAGCGGCAGGCTGTGACAGAGCTGTCCTGATGCTGCAACAGTCTGATTATAGTGAGATGTCTGCTGAGCAGAAGGTAAAGAATCTGGATAAGCAGGGCTGTTATGTCCTTGGAGTAATTATTAACCAGTAGCTTTTGGGAAAACCAGAAATGGGGTTAGTATGGATAATAGAAGCATGGATTTGTTAAGCGGCAAAGACCATATTATAGAGCCGGATGTGGAGAAATTTCTTAAGTGGGTTGATGAATCGGATAATATTGTATTCTTCGGTGGAGCAGGAGTTTCCACAGAAAGCGGAATACCGGATTTCAGAAGTGTTGACGGGCTGTATAACCAGCAGTATGATTATCCGCCAGAGACTATATTAAGCCACAGCTTTTATATGAGTAAACCAGAAGAATTTTTCAGGTTTTACAGGAATAAGATGCTTTTTCCGGATGCACAGCCATCTACAACTCATATTAAGCTGGCAGAACTGGAGAAAAGAGGAAAGCTTAAAGGGATTGTTACCCAGAATATTGACGGGCTTCACCAGAAGGCTGGAAGCATTAAAGTAATTGAACTTCACGGCAGTGTATTAAGAAACTACTGTGAAAGATGCCATAAGTTCTACGGATTAGAAACTATGCTGGATTCCCAGAATGGCATCATACCAGTGTGCTCATGTGGTGGAAGAATCAAGCCTGATGTAGTTCTGTATGAGGAAGGTCTGGATGATAATAATATTAATGAGGCAGTAAGGCTTATTATGGGAGCTGATGTCCTTATTGTAGGAGGCACATCTCTTGGAGTGTATCCGGCTGCGGGACTTATAGATTACTATCAGGGGAATAAACTGGTGCTTATTAACAAGTCTGAGACACCATATGACAGGAAGGCTGATCTTCTTATACATAAGCCTCTGGGTCAGGTATTTGGACTTATTAAAGACTGATTACTATCTGATGATTACCTGGTTTCTGCCTGATTACGCTGGAAAATAATTTCGGATTGGAACGGTTATGTTATGATTGTATATGATGTAGGCGATACAGTGACATTGAAGAAAAAGCATCCCTGTGGAAGTTCGGACTGGGAGATTCTCAGGGTTGGAGCTGATTTCAAGTTGAAATGCTGTGGGTGTGGCCATGAGATTATGGTCAGCAGAACATTAGTTGAAAAAAGTACAAAAAATATAAAAAAAGCTTGTAAATAATAATTTCTTATGGTATACTAGCATCTCGTGATATATATTTTCCTTGCTCTTTCACTGTGAAGGATAGAAAGGGCCAGAGACCAGAAGGAGGTGCGACGTAGAATGAATAAGTATGAATTAGCAGTAGTTGTAAGTGCAAACGTCGAGGATGAAGTGAGAAATGCTACAATCGAGCAGGTTAAGGATTTGATCACTCGTTTCGGTGGAACTATTACTGATGCAGGCACAGTTGAGAAGAAGAAGCTTGCATATGATATTCAGCATATGAGCGAAGGCTTTTACAACTTCATTAAGTTTGAGGCAGATGCAACTTGCCCAGCAGAAGTTGAGAACAGAATTCGTATCATGGAGAATGTAATTAGATTCTTAATCGTTAAAGACGGAGAGTAATTATTAATCCCAGTTTGGCTTACCAACTCTTTTATAGAATAGGAGAAAAGTCATGAATAGAGTAATTTTAATGGGAAGACTTACCAGAGATCCTGAAGTCCGTTATTCACAGAGCGGTGATGGCTCAATGGCAGTTGCAAGATATACATTAGCAGTAGACAGAAGACGTTCAAGAACAGGTGATCCTAATGAGCAGACAGCAGATTTCATCAGCTGTGTTGCATTTGGTAAATCAGCAGAATTTGCTGAAAAGTATCTTCATCAGGGAACCAAGCTTGTTGTAAGTGGAAGAATCCAGACAGGAAGCTACACTAATAAGGACGGTCAGAGGGTTTACACTACTGATGTGGTTGTTGATGACCAGGAATTTGCAGAGAGCAAATCTTCACAGGGCAGTGATTCTGCATATGCCCCATCCAGATCTAATCCTTCAACACCAGCTGGTGACGGATTTATGAATATTCCTGATGGAGTAGAAGACGAAGGTTTGCCTTTTAATTAAACAGGAGGTAAATTGATATGCCAGAAAAGAAGGCTGAGAGACCAGAAGGTCAGATGAGAAGAAGACCTATGCGTAGAAGAAAGAAAGTTTGCGCATTTTGTGCTGACGCAAACAAGGCTTTAGATTATAAAGATGTTGCTATGTTAAGAAAGTTCATCTCTGAGAGAGGAAAGATTCTTCCAAGAAGAATTACAGGCAACTGTGCAAAGCACCAGAGAGCTCTTACAGTAGCTGTAAAGAGAGCACGTCACATTGCTTTGCTTCCATATAGCGTAGAATAATAGGTTTTGAAAGTGCTAGTCATATATGGCTGGCACTTTTTTATTGTATAAGAAATTATGTTCTGTTATGGTTATTATAAAGTAAGAAAAAAGAGTATCATTTATTATGATAAAATGCTATAATACATACAACTATGTGGTTCTGTTATTTAATGGGACATGAGGTGGATTATGGCTGGAAATAAGCGTAAAATCAAGACAAAAAGACTGACAGGCAGGATGAAGTTCATGATTTACTGGCCTGCTGTTCTTGGAATACTGTTAATTATAGGCACTGTGGTTATGAACATTGCCAATGTTGCTAATGCAACAGTTATGGGAATCATAACCATATTATATGTACTTGTTTATGGTGCAGTGCTTGTATATCTTCGTCCGGTGTTCATGCATGAAATAATTGAATTTGCGTCAGGATATTCACAGGTACAGAGACAGATGCTGTTTGAACTGGGAATTCCATATGCATTGCTGGATAACAGCGGAAGAATGCTGTGGATGAACAGGATGATGCAGGATGTTACCGGTAAGGGGAAAAACTTCACAGGGCATGTAGATACAGTATTTCCTGAAATCAGCCTTAAGGATTTTCCGGGACAGGGCGAGACTAAGGAATTGAGGCTTACAAGTAATGAGAGAGATTACAAAGTAGAACTTAAGAGAATTATAATAGGCGAATTATCATATAACATGGATATTACCGAGGCTCTTGCAGATAATTCTCTCATTGCCATGTATATGTTTGATGAGACTGATATTAATACTTATATCAGAAAGATAAAGAATGAAAGATTCGTCGTTGGTCTTATATATATTGACAATTACGAGGAAGCCCTGGAGCGGGTGGATGATGTAAGAAGGTCATTATTTGTGGGTCTGGTTGACAAGAGAGTTAACAAATATTTTGCCACAGGAGCAGCTGTTGTAAGAAAGCTGGAGAAGGATAAGTATATTGCTGTGTTCAGATATCAGTATCTGGAGAAGCTTATGGCTGATAAGTTCAGCCTCCTGGAGGATATTAAGAATGTTAAGATAGGAAATGATATGTCAATAACTTTAAGTATCGGAATTGGTACAGGCGGTGGCGATTACGCCAGATGTTATGACATGTCTAAGGCTGCCATGGATCTTGCTCTTGGACGAGGCGGTGACCAGGCTGTTGTTAAGGATGGAGAGAAGATTCTGTACTATGGTGGCAAGAGCCAGCAGCAGGAGAAGAATACCAGAGTTAAGGTTCGTGTGAAAGCTCATGCTTTAAGGCAGATTCTTGAAACTACAAGCAATGTCCTTATTATGGGACACAAGATAGCAGATATTGATTCATTTGGATCTGCAGTGGGTATATATGTAATATGCAGAAGGCTTGGGAAGAATGCCCACATTATAATAAATGATGTGACTTCCAGCGTAAAGCCTTTTATGGACAGATTCAGGAACAATGAAGAGTATCCTGAAGATATGTTCCTTACAAAGGAGGAAGCACCTGAATATGTGGATATGCAGACTGCTGTAATTGTGGTCGACGTTAATAAGGCTGACAGGACAGAGTGTCCTGAGGTTCTTGATATGTGCAGGACGATTATGGTATTTGACCATCACAGACAGAGCAGTGACCCTATATCAGATGCTGTGCTGTCATATGTTGACCCATCTGCTTCATCAGCATCAGAGATGATTACAGAGATGATACAGTATGTGGAGGATGGAGTTAAGATTAAACCATACGAATCAGATGCACTGTTTGCAGGAATCAGTATAGATACAGATGGATTCCAGAGCAAGTCAGGTCCTAGAACATTTGAGGCAGTGGCATTCTTAAGGAGACATGGGGCTGATATTACAAGAGTGCGTAAGATGCTTCGTGATGATATGAAGGGATATATTGCTGTTGCCCAGGCGGTAAGCCATGCTGTTGTTTACAAGGGAGCATTTGCTATATCAGTATTTGACGGGGAGGGACTGGACAGTCCTACAATCGGAGGAGCCAAGGCTGCTAACCAGCTCCTTGATATATCAGGAATCAAGGCATCATTTGTTGTTACAGCCTACAATGATGTTATATATGTAAGTGCAAGGTCTATTGATGAGGTCAATGTCCAGATTATTATGGAAAAGCTTGGAGGCGGCGGACATATGACTATCGCAGGTGCACAGTTAAGGGACTGCACTATTGACCAGGCTATACAGACAATCAAGAATACGTTGGATGCTTTAATACAGGAAGGAGATATATAGGATGGAAGTTATATTACTTGAAGATGTTAAATCCCTGGGAAAAAAGGGGCAGATAGTTAAGATTAATGATGGATATGCAAGGAATTATGTTCTTCCTAAGAAGCTGGGACTGGAGGCTACAGCTAAGAATCTTAATGATTTAAAGCTGGAGAAAGCAAGACAGGCAAAGCAGGAGGCTGAGGAACTGGCAGCTGCAAAGGAACTGGCCACAAAGGTTGAGGGTGTGTCTGTTAAACTGTCTATAAAGACTGGTGAGGGCGGAAAGACATTTGGAGCAGTATCATCTAAGGAAATTGCCATTGCAATGAAGGAACAGAATGGAATTGACATAGATAAGAAAAAGCTTAAGCTGGATGAATCGATTAAGGCTCTGGGAACATATGAAGTTCCTGTCAAGCTTCATAAGGATGTTACTGCAAAGCTTAAGGTTGTAGTTGAAGCAGGATGAAGGGAAACAGCAGTATGGAAGAATCGGTAATTACCAGAATAATGCCTAACAGCCTGGAAGCAGAACAGTCTGTTGTGGGTTCCATGATTATGGATAGGCAGGCTATTATTACAGCTGGTGAGATGCTTAATGAGGATGATTTCTATCACAGACAGTATGGAATAATGTTTGCTGTTATGATAGATATGAATAACGAAGGTAAATCTGTTGATATTGTAACGCTTCAGGAAAGGCTTAAGGAGAAAAATGTTCCACCGGAAGTGTACAGTGTGGAACATCTAAGAGATCTTTTTAATTCAGTTCCAACCTCTGCCAACATCAGACAATATGCAGGAATTGTGAAAGATAAATCAATTCTTAGAAATATAATCCGTGTCAATGATGGAATTGCCACCCAGTGCTATGCGGGAGAGAGCAAGACAGAGGATATTCTGGCTGACACTGAGAAGAAGATATTTGAACTGGTAAAGAATAAGGGAGACCATGAGTATACTCCTATAGATAAGGTTGTCCTTGAGGCTTTGGACAGAATTCAGGCGGCAGCCAAGAACAGGGGTAATGTTACAGGTGTTCCGACTGGATTTACGGATCTGGATAATTACCTGTCAGGACTGCAGCCATCAGATTTCATATTAGTTGCGGCAAGACCATCTATGGGTAAGACCGCATTTGTACTTAATGTTGCTGAAAATGTTGCAATTAAGCAGGGAATTACCACTGCCATATTCTCACTGGAAATGTCTAATGTGCAGCTGGTTAACAGAATGCTGAGCCTTGAGTCTACAGTTGATGCAGATAAATTAAGGAAGGGACGGCTTGATTCCTCTGACTGGGGAAAGCTGGTGGAAGGTGCGGACAGTATTGCCAAATCCCACCTCATTATTGATGATACACCAGGTATTTCTATATCTGAGCTTCGTTCAAAGTGTAGAAAATACAAGATGGAAAATGACCTGGGACTGGTTATTATCGATTACCTTCAGTTAATGAGTGGAAATGGCAGCTCCCGTTCAGAGTCAAGGCAGCAGGAAATATCAGATATTTCAAGATCTCTTAAAGCTCTTGCAAGAGAACTGGAGGTTCCTGTGGTTACACTGTCACAGTTAAGCCGTGCGGTAGAACAGCGTCCGGACCACAGACCAATGCTCTCTGATTTGAGAGAATCTGGAGCTATTGAGCAGGATGCGGATGTTGTTATGTTCCTGTACAGAGATGATTATTATAACAAAGATACAGAGATTAAAGGTGTCGCTGAGATTATTATCGCCAAGCAGAGAAATGGTCCAATAGGCACTGTTAAAATGGCGTGGATTCCTGAACAGACAAGGTTTGCGAATCTGCTGGATAAGAAAAAACAGCCAGGTTTCTAATGAAACCTGGCTGTTTGTGTAATAAACTACTGTGGATTAGGTGCACCAACAGGACATGTAGAATTACATGCACCACACTCGATACACACATCTGGGTTAATCTCGTAATGAGCGTCGCCCTCGCTGATAGCACTTACTGGACACTCAGCTGCACAAGCACCACAGCTGATGCATTCATCACTAATAACGTATGCCATTGATGGAAACCTCCTTATATTATGTATTTAGATGATTATACGATATATTATGATAAAATTCAACACTAATGTAATATGTAATTGGTAATCCAAAGGGTTGCATGTGCTGATGAACAGGAATTTATAATGGTTTTCTTGACATTTTCTGTCCATACTATTATAGTAGTTCCTATATTTTATTATTACAGATTCAGGAGGATACAAGCATATGGCAAAGATTACCAAGGACACTACAATTGGTGAGGCTATTAATATAGATGCAGGAATTGTTCCAATTCTTATGGGCGCAGGCATGCACTGTGTTGGATGCCCATCATCTATTGGGGAGACAATAGAAGAGGCATGTATGGTTCATGGAATGGACTGTGATGACCTTATGGAAGAAATTAACACATATCTTGCAACACAGGGTTAAAAATAACTGTGGTTAACACTCGCTTATTTCAGAAGCTGCGGCTGTACCACTTAAATAGAAACAGGTCACGACGAAGAGAATCTAAGCGTTGCAGCATATATGAATTACACTCGCTTATTTCAACAACTGCCCGACAACTCGCCCCTGACCGGGGCTCAGACATTCGTGCAGTTGTTGGCGAAGTGTAATCCATACATGCCGCAGCGCTAAGATTTCTTCTAATGTGACCTGTTTCTATTTAAGTGGTACAGCCTAAACTACCATAATCCGTGCAACTTCTGGCGAAGTGTAATCCAACATACACCACCGCTTGTGATTTCTTCTAATGTTCCAATTTACTGTACAGGCAGTGCTGTTGCAAGACTATGGCTGCAGTCAGGTACAGACCCTGATACCGCTATCTGCTCCTCTGGTCATCTTGGAAAACTGATGCCTTTCAGCACTGTCCGGTTAACTAGCAGCAATTTGAAAATGAAATAAAATTAAGAAATGCTGGCCATAATAGTGACCAGCATTTCTTGACTATGATTTTACAGAATAATTGCTAACAAAAATTATAAAAATATGTTTATTACAGCTTAGATGCTACCTGGATGGCTCTGTCTTTGATTATGCAACGGTAGTGTTCACGGAAATAGCATACGCTGCTGGAATTAAGGGTTTCTTTGGTTCCGTATTCTGAAAGTATGTTGCATGTCTTGTTGTAATCCATGTTGCTTGTGGTAACACGCTCAAGGGTAAGATAGAATCTGCCTGATGAAGCATCAAGGTAGAGGGTGCTCTTATCCTTAAAGATTAGTGATGTTGCGGCAGCGGCTTCGGAAAACTCATCAAATGATTTAAATGAGAATACACGTGTCGATAAATCAGGCTGGGAGTCGGATTGTGAAGCTGTCTGCGAAAATGATGATGAACCAGATGCAGCAGGTGTTGTACTGTTAATGAAATCTTTTACTTTGTTGAACAGGTTCATTACATCATTAGCTACGTCGTCGCTTGGAATGCCAACATTGGCATCATCGCCTGAAAGCTGTCTGCGTTCTTCAGGTTTAAGTTCATCTGTTGCAGATGGTGCACTGGTATCAGAACCAATCTCTTCCATGTCGGAGAAATCCTGGAAATCTTCATCTGGGTAATCTGAATCATCACTATATTCAGAAGAGAACCTTGAAAATCTTGTGTCAAGTTCTTCAGGTTCATCAACTTTAGTTACAATTAAGACGATGCAATCAGCATTCACTGGAATTGCTTCAATCATAAGAGGAATGTCCTCAGCTTCGAAACCGACTTCAAAGGAAGCCTGCTGTATCATATCTTTAAAAAGCTCTCTGGCTTTATCGCTGCCATAAGCCAATTCGCTGACCTTCAGATTCCTGTCAGCCAGATCCTTCTTGCCTAAAGTACAGCGTATCTGGTTGTCGTTAATCTTCTCTATCTTCATATAATCACTTCCAATCTCAAATGCGCCTGTCATAAATATTAGTTGTAGGCACATAATAATAATACCCACTTTTAGTGGATATGTAAAGAGTTATGAAGAAACTGGCAGTGAATTATTTATAAAATATTTGAAAAATATATAATAAATATAAAAATGTATTGCAATAATAAAAATATTGTGATAGTATATATTCAGAGCTGATAAATAATTATGAAAAGGAGGTTAATATTATAATATTGTGATATCTGATAAGTATGACGTTGTTAAGAAGATAAAAACAACTAATCATGCCAGTGTATATCTTGTAAGGCACAGACAGCTTGATACAATCCGTATTGCTAAAGTAATAAGCAAAGATGTTCCGGATTACTCAAGACTTGTCAGTGAAGCAATGCTTATTAAAGACTTGAAGTACGATGGACTTCCCATCATATATGATATAGAAGAGGACAATATAAGTATCTGCATTATTGAGGAATATATTGCTGGTAAATCTTTGGAGGAATATATTCAAGATGCTGCGCCCCTTACATTATCACAGATAGTTGACATTGCTGTTTCTGTATGTACAATAGTTGAATACCTGCATGAAAGTGCTTTAATTGCTCATCTGGACATTAAGCCATCGAATATTATGATACAGGATAACAGTGATGAGAATGGGAAACTGGCTGTCCACCTTATAGATTTTGACAGTTCAAGGCGGAGGGACAGCAAAGAGAAATCATTCTATGGAACTTTAGGGTATGCTGCACCTGAGCAGTTTTTCGGGGAAGGCAGCAGCTTATCTGATATATACAGTATAGGAATTCTGATTGCCTACATGGTTAATGGAGGCCGTCTACAATCTATTAGGGATGACATACAGCATGTATGTGATCTTCATTCAAAATCGATTGGACCAGTCATTAAAAAGTGCCTGCGTCACAATCAGAGTCAAAGATACAGATCCATAGCAGAATTAAAGAAAGACCTGGAACGAAGAGGAAGAAAGTTTAAAGTCCATAACAATACAGCTCGTGATGTGGACCAGAGCCGGACTCATATATATGTTTCGGGGACAAGACATGGCATAGGAACTACTCATTTTTGTCTGTGCATGGCCTCTTTTCTGGCAAGACAGGGGAAAACAGTAATGATTCTACGTCACGGAGATGAAAGGGATCTTAAATCAGACCGTATCCTGAAGTACATGAATCGCAGTAAAAACAGATGTAAGGGAATAATAACACACTGCGGGGTAATAATAAGACCTGAGTATAGCGGTGGCATAAACTTTGATGGAATATGCGAAGAGAATAACAAACATTTGTTATTTCAGATTCATGATCTGGGAACAGATAATAAAAAACATGACAGAGGAATGAATATTCTTATAGGTGATTGCGGTTACCGAAGAGGTGACTATGACGCTATGGACAAGTCGGATAAGGATACAATCATATTTATTAATCACATAAGCGGAGTGGAATTCTACCAGTACACAAGGAAAATGTCTGGACTTCACAGATGCTATCGTTTTCCGTGTATGTACGATTGGGATAAGAGAAACAAGCTTTTTGAGGAGGCTATGTTTGAGATTTTTGGGTTTCAGAAGAAAGGGTTCAGATTATAGAAACAGTGTGAAAATAGGTGTGGCAGGAGCATGCAATGGAGCGGGAACCACACATCTATGCATAATGCTGGCTAATTACTACGCCAATGTAATGGGGCTTGAGACAGTGGTGATGGAATATAACGACCACAGGGATTTTTTGAAAATATGTATGGAGACAGGCAAAATCCGTGAAGATTACAGAAAATTTGTCTATAGAAACATTACATTTGTGACAGGAAAGGATATGAAGAATACCCAGAAAGAAACGGAAATTATGGACAGAGCCAGGGTTGTAATACTTGACTGTGGATGCATGGGAGGTGAGAGCGAAGGTCTGTTCTCGCAGAGCGATATCCGTGTGGGAGTTTTGTCCGGGAGTCTGTACAGGATTGCCTGTGCAAGAAGGATTATTGAAAAGACCAAGGGACACTGTATGTATATGGCTGCATTTGGAAGCAGTAAAGTAGTACAGGAACTTTCCAGGGAAACTGGAGTGAGAGTTGGGAGGATTCCCTATGAGGATGACCCATTCTGTATAACACCAGGCACTGCTGCGTGGATAGATGAAGTGTTTGGAGGAAAAAAGTTGCATTAGTAAATATATATCACGAAATAAAAATATAAAACCAGGAAATCTATAGTGTACCGAAAGGGGAGTTGAGCAATTCTAGTTGCCTAGCAGCTTCCCTTTTTTTGGGCGTCTGCCTTCCCGAGGGGCTGCGCAACGGCAACGAGGGCTACAGTGGCAGGGTTTGGAACTACGAAGAGAATCTAAGTGTTGCGACGCATATGAATTACACTCGCTTATTTCAGCACCGCTCTCCAACTCGCCCCTGCGGGGCTCAAACAATCCGAGCGGTGCTGGCGAAGTGTAATCCATACGGCGCCGCAACACTAAGATTTCTTCTAATGTTCCAAACCCT
>CALZFR010000028.1 GCA_945648485.1 uncultured Eubacterium sp.
AATTATATTGAGGTTAATCTTTCTGTTGTCCAGTGTGAATATGCAGGACTTGCCAACGATTATATTGCTATTATGGAAGAATATCACATTGATCCATCCTGGATTAATATGGAGATAACAGAGTCAGCAAATAACGTAGCCAGAGGCAATATGTTAAGAAATATGGAAAAACTCCAGGAATATGGTGTTAAGTTTTCTCTTGATGATTTTGGAACAGGACATTCCAACCTTAATTACATTATGGAAATGCCTGTTGATATTGTTAAATTTGACAGAAAGATGGTTACTTCATATTTTAAAGATGGCAAGGCAAAGTATGTTATGGATGCTGCCATGTCAATGATTAAGGGAATGGATATGGAGATTGTTTCTGAGGGGATTGAGGATGAGAACCAGCTTAAGGTAATGAATGACCTTGGGATTCATTATATTCAGGGCTTTTATTTCTCTAAGCCGCTTCCTCAGAACGAATTTATTGATTATATTGTTAATAATAACAATAAGTCTATTGCTTATTAGACTGACAGGATTTGAACACCAAAACCTGCAGGCGGAATGGAGATAACATGAATTCCTCTCTTGAATTGCTTAATATTATCAGGAAAAAACGTGAAGGTTTAAGCAAGGGACAGAAGAAAATTGCTGATTATGTACTGAATAATTATGAGAAAGCAGCATTCCTGACGGCCTTGGAATTAGGTAATGAGGCTGGAGTCAGTGAATCAACCGTGGTCAGATTTGCATCTGCTTTAGGATTGTCAGGTTATCCGGAGTTTCAACGAAAGCTGGCAGGGATGGTTCAGGAGAAGATTCATTCTATTGAACGGATAGAAGTTGCAGGTGGAGCAATGCCAAGGGATCAGGTACTTAATAATGTTCTTAAGGCTGATTCCAGCAAGATTTTACTTACTCTGGAGTCTATAGACAGACATGCTTTTGATCTGGCAGTTACAGATATTCTTAATGCCAGACATGTATATGTTATAGGTCTTAGAAGCTGTGGACCTCTGGCTTCATTTCTAACATATTATCTTAAACTGGTAAGAGAAGGTGTTACTCAGATTATGAGCAGTAATACTAATGAAATACTGGAAGAGATAATTCATATCAGTCATGAGGATGTGGTAATTGGAATCAGTTTCCCAAGGTATTCCATGAAAACCCTTAAGGCTATGGAGTTTGCCAATGACCGTAATGCAAGAATAATAGCCATTACGGACAGCAAACATTCCCCAATGAATATGTATTCATCATGTAATCTGTTTGCAAGAAGTGATATGGCTTCTATAGTGGACTCGTTAGTTGCACCATTAAGCGTAATTAATGCCCTGATTGTGGCATTATGTCTCGCACGGAATGAGGATGTAATAAAGAATCTGGAAACTCTGGAAAGTGTTCTTGAGAATTATCAGCAGGGAGATAATGATGATATTAACCTGCTGGATGAAAATATGTATGAAGAGTTAAAGAAGATGTCGAAAGATAGTGAGGAATAATGAAGAATGTCGTAATAACAGGAGGCGGTCCGGCAGGAATGATGGCAGCTATCACGGCTGCAAGGCGGGGCTTTAAGGTTACGTTAGTGGAAAAAAATGAAAAGCTGGGAAAGAAGCTTTTCATTACCGGCAAAGGCAGATGTAATATTACCAATGCAGGAGATTCTGAAGATCTGTTTAATAGTATAGTAACTAACAGGAAGTTTATGTTTTCTTCATTCAATGGTTTCAGTAATTATGATACACTGGGATTTTTTGATGAATTAGGGCTGCAGATTAAGATTGAAAGAGGAAACAGAGTTTTTCCGGAATCAGATCATTCATCTGATGTTATTGGAGCTTTAAACAGGGAATTAAAAAGACTGTCAGTGGATGTAAGGCTTAATACAGAGGTTAAGGATATAATTGTTAATGGTGGTAAAGCAACAGGCGTAGTTGTAAAATGTTCTGGAAAAGAGAGTACCATCCAGGCAGATAACGTTATAGTTGCTACTGGTGGCAATTCTTACCAAAGTACAGGCTCTACAGGAGATGGATACAGATTTGCCAGAAAGCTTGGACACAGTGTTACTCCAATAGTTCCAGCACTGGTGCCGTTTAATGTGGCAGAAGACTGGGAGAGTGACCTTCAGGGATTAAGTTTAAAGAATGTTTCTATTGTGGTTTTAGATGGTAAACAGGAAATATATTCTGATTTTGGTGAAATGCTTTTTACCCATTTTGGAGTAAGTGGTCCACTGATTCTTTCGGCAAGCAGTTTTGCTGCCAGGAGAATAAAGGAACATCCATTAAAGCTTGTTATTGATTTAAAACCGGCATTATCCCAGGAACAGCTGGATGAGAGAATACTCAGGGATTTCGATGAAGAGAAGAATAAGGCATTTAAAAACAGTCTGGACAAACTTCTGCCTAAGAAAATGATACCTGTGATTGTAAGGTTATCTGACATTGATGGCAATAAGAAGGTAAATGAGATTACAAAGCAGGAAAGGCAGAAACTTGTATCCCTGATAAAGGGACTGGAGCTTACAATTACCGGGTTAAGAGGCTTTAATGAGGCAATAATAACCCAGGGTGGAATTAATGTCAGGGAAATCAATCCTACGACAATGGAATCAAAGCTTGTAAAGAATCTATATTTTGCAGGAGAGGTTCTTGATGTAGATGCACTTACAGGTGGATTTAATCTTCAGATTGCATGGTCAACAGGCTATGCTGCTGCAGACCATCTTGATATGTGAGATATACAGACAAATTACACGAAAGGTACAGGTATATATTTATGTCATATTCAATTGCTATAGATGGACCTGCTGGTGCAGGCAAGAGTACTATCGCCAAACTTCTTGCGTCAAAGCTGAATTATATTTATGTGGATACAGGCGCAATGTACAGGGCTATGGCGGTACATTTTTCTAAGAATAATGTTAATCCGCTTGATGAGATGGAAGTTGACAGGGCGGTGCAGGACGTGGATATACAGATTCAGTATGATAACGGGGTACAGCAGGTAATACTTAATGGTGAGAATGTTACTGGTCTGTTAAGAACAGAGGAAACGGGTAAAATGGCTTCACAGACATCAAAATACCAGTCTGTAAGAACTAAGCTTGTTGATCTTCAAAGAAAGCTTTCAAAGACCTCTGATGTTATAATGGATGGAAGGGATATTGGAACTGTGGTTCTTCCAGACGCATTCTGCAAGATATATCTTACTGCAAGTTCTAAGGCAAGAGCAGAAAGAAGATATAATGAACTGGTTGAAAAGGGAATGGAATGTGATTTTGAATCAATAAAGAACGATATTGAAAGCCGTGATTATCAGGATATGCATAGGGATATCTCACCTCTTAAACAGGCAGATGATGCTGTGCTGGTAGATACATCAGATATGGACATCGACCAGGTTGTTGATGTAATCAGTTCAATTATTCAGGAGAAAATGAAAGCCTGATATTAAAGGAGAATTGGCGTGAAAAAAGTAATTCTTGCCAAATCAGCTGGATTCTGCTTTGGCGTTCAAAGAGCTGTCAATACAGTTTATAATCTTACTGGCAGCGATAATGTATATACTTATGGTCCAATTATTCATAATGAAGAGGTTGTAAAGGATCTGGAGGATAAGGGCGTAAAAGTCATAGAGGAAGCATATGGACTGGATGATTTGTGCTGTCATGGGAAGGAATCAGGACAGCCTACTGTTGTAATCCGTTCACATGGCGTTTCCAGGGATGTATACCAGAAGCTGGACAATAAAGGTGTGAATATTGTAGATGCCACATGTCCATTTGTTTTGAAAATTCATAAGATAGTAAGGGAGGCCAGTGAGGCTGGAAGCCAGGTGGTAATTATTGGTAATGAGAATCATCCTGAAGTTCAGGGGATTATGGGGTGGTGTGTGAATACTCCATATGTTGTTGATTCGGTTTCCAGGGCTGAAAGTCTTGTGCTTAATCCTGATAAAAATGTTTGTATAGTTTCACAAACGACATTTAATTACAATAAATTTAAAGAATTAGTTGAAATTATAGAGAAAAAGGGTTACAATAGTACCATTAGTAATACAATTTGTAATGCAACTGAGGAACGACAGACAGAGGCAAGGAAGATTGCAAGGGAAGCCGATGCTATGATAGTTATTGGTGGCAAGAGCAGTTCTAACACACGTAAACTGTATGAAATCTGTAAAAGTGAATGTGAGAATACATATTACATTCAGACGATTAGTGACTTGGACCTTTCGGTTTTGGCCATGGCAGAATGCATAGGTATTACAGCAGGGGCATCAACCCCAAAAAACATTATTGAGGAGGTTTACACTAATGTCAGAGAAGAGCTTTGAGCAGATGTTAGAGGAATCATTAAAAGTAATTCATACAGGAGAAGTTGTTGACGGAACAGTTATAAGTGTCAAAGAAGACAGCATTGTTCTTAATATCGGATACAAGGCTGATGGAATAATGTCAAGAAGCGATTATTCTTCACAGCCTAATCTTGATTTGAGAGATGTTGTTAAGGTTGGCGATGTTATTCAGGCAAAAGTCCGTAAGGTTAATGATGGTGAAGGACAGGTTATTCTTTCAAGAAGAGGACTTCTGGCTGAACAGGGAAGCAAGAAGCTTGAGGAAGCATTTGAGAACGGAACAGTACTTACAGCTACTGTTAACCAGGTTCTTAATGGTGGTATCAGTGTAATGGTTGAAGAGACAAGAGTGTTCATACCAGCCAGTCTTGTTTCAGATTCATATGTAAAAGATTTATCTGTATATAATGGCAAGGAAGTTTCTTTTGTTATCACTGAGTATAATCCTAAGAAGAGAAGAATTATCGGTGACTGCAAGCAGCCAATAATGGCAGCAAAGGAGAAGGCTCAGAAGGAACTTCTTGAGAAGATTAAAGAAGGGGACACTGTAGAAGGAACAGTTAAGAATGTAACTGATTTCGGCGCATTTATTGATTTAGGCGGAGTTGATGGACTTCTTCATATATCTGAGATGTCATGGGGCAGAACTGAGAATCCTAAGAAGGTATTTAAGGTAGGAGATTCAGTTAAGTGCTTTATTAAGGAGATTAACGGCAATAAGATTGCTCTTAGTGCAAAGTACCCAGATTTAAACCCATGGAACAATGTGGCTGAGAAGTATGCTGTTGGTAATGTTGTTAAGGGCAAGGTTGCCAGAATGACAGATTTTGGTGCTTTCGTTCAGCTTGAGGATGGAATTGATGCTTTACTCCATGTTTCTCAGATTTCTAAGGAACATATCAATAAGCCAAGTGATGTTCTTTCAGTTGGACAGGAGATTGAGGCAAAGGTTGTAGATCTTAATGAGGCTGACAAGAAGATATCTTTAAGTGTTAAGGCACTTCTTAGTGATGATGCTGATTTGGAGGCTGCTGAAGCAGATTCTGAAGTTACAGAATAATTATTTATTGTATAGTTGATAGTTTTTTCATAAAGTTTTCCTTTTGTATTTTACGAGAAAGACCACGGTTTAGCCGTGGTCTTTCTTGTAGTGTTTAGTATAATGAGTTATAAATTATGAAACGACGAACTAGTATTTTTGTAGCTTAACATATACACGGCCTTTTCTTGTTTCATTACCGGAACCATTGTATATGAATTTTCCAAACCCTCTTATTACAAGAATGTCACCTTCTTTAAGCTGGCTGCTCTTATTCTCCATACACAGCCCGTTGACATAGATTTTTTTTGAAGAGAAAAGCTCTAAACACTGACTCCGTGACATTTTAGTGATACTTGCAACAACTGCATCTATGCGGGGCGAAGCAGCAATTATTTCAATATCTTTTAATTCTGGTTTGATAATATCAAAATCATCATTGAAAATTGTCACTTTAACATGGGTGTGTCGTACTGATTCAAGGTTATCACTTATAAAATCAGAAATATGTGAAAGGCAGTATACATATGCTTCTTTTTCCTTAATAAATATATCTCCAAGAAGTTCTCTCTGGATGCCAAGATTCATAAGAGCTCCAAGATAGTCTCTGTGACCAAGTTCCTCAGCAAATTTAGGAGTAAGGGGTTCAATCTTAATTAGACTGATAGGATATATCCCTTCATAGCCCAGATTTTCCTTATCACCAAACTGTACTACCTGTCTTTCACAGGATTCATTTCCACCAAATGTCTCAGAATGTACAAAAGACAAGTCATTTTTCATGGAGTGATATATTGATAATTCATTTATGCTTAAGAAATTGGTGTAAGTATATATTCCTGAATTGTATGATTTATTGGCTGCATCCATCAGCTTTCTTTTTAATAGAACTACTTCATCCATGACCGGCTCCTCTAAAATAATGATAGTTAATTTTACTTTTCATGAAAGATATAATTATAATAACATATATATCCCAAGTATAATAAATAATTTAAAAATTTCTACAAAAATAAAAGATTTTTGACAAAATATGTGTTAAAATATTAAAAGGTACAAATCTACGGATTGGAGATTGAATATGATAAGGGATTATGAAGATTTTAAGAAATATGTTTTTCAGACCACAAGCATTGATTTGAATGCCTATAAAGAAAGACAGATGAAAAGAAGAATTGATGCACTTATAGCCAGGAATAAATTTGACGGATATGACAGTTACAGTAAGGCACTCACTTCAGATAAGGTACTGCTGGACGAGTTTGTAAATTATCTTACTATTAATGTATCTGAATTTTATCGTAATCCGGCACTTTGGAAAACTTTAGAGGATGTTATTCTTCCTGACCTGATAAATAAGTTTGGGGAGAATTTGAAAATATGGAGTGCTGCCTGCTCAACAGGAGATGAGCCATATTCTCTCGCTATGGTACTGGCAAAGAAGATTCCTTTAAAAAAGATTAAGATTATCGCAACTGATATTGATGACCAGGTATTGCAGAAGGCAAAGGATGGAGTATATGGCAATGCCAGTGTAAAGGGACTTCCACAGGATTTATTGAATAAGTATTTTGAAAAGATGGGAGACAGATTCTATAAAATCAGCGATGAGATTAAGAATTGTGTGGAATTTAAGAAGAGTAACCTTCTTAAGGACCCATATCCAACAGGATGCCATCTTATTGTATGCCGTAATGTGGTGATTTACTTTACTGAAGAAGCTAAGCATGATATTTACTATAAATTTAATAAATCTCTTGTCAATGGGGGATGTCTGTTTGTTGGTAATACAGAGCAGATAATAAACCACAAAGATTTGGGTTATGATTTTGACCAGTTGTTTTTCTACAGAAAAGTTAAGGAACTTTGATGATGGATTAAGGATAATTAATGGCGGCAGTATAACTGTCGCCATTCGCTGTTTAATTATAATAAATCTATAGTGATTTTATGATACCGGAACAGTATTGCCTTATAACAGATTCGTTGTTAAGAAATGCATCGTTGAACAGAAAGTATTCGTCTGTACTGTTATATTCCGATTTAAAGCTGGGGATTTCCAGTTTACATACAGCAGGAAGGAAGTACCCCTTTTTTCTGGTAAAACAGTTTTCTTTTTTCGCTTTCTCTTTGAAAGAACTGTCTACATATGCTGCAACACTTTTATGAATTGCCTGTCCTTCTTCTGGGATATAATAATAATTCTTATAGTCCTTATAGAAATGTTTAAGTTCTCCCTCAATGATTTTTATGGATAATTCTGCAATATTATCATATATATTTAACTGGATGGAGCTGTTGTTAATAACAAGCTTTACAGGAAAAGGAAAATCCGTCTTAAACTTATAGTTTAAGACATCAGACGTTTCAGATGAACTTACAACCTTAAGAAGAGATAAATCGTCAGATAACAGCTGGCATAGTGATAATATACCGCATATTTCTGGAAGGGCACACACATCTTCCCTGTTATGTAAAAGAAGACGGGAAAGTTCAGCAAAAGTATCCTCTTTTAACTTGTATTTTATTATATATTCTTTGTATGTATCAATCAGTTCACCACCGGAATATACATCATCCCTGTCTATTCCAAGATAGTTTTCTATGCTTTTCTGTTTAAGATTATCTAACTTTAACAGTGAATTAACCTGTCGGGCAGTTTTATACAGGTCAATGTGTTCCATTGGGAAAACACTTTCAGTGGACAAACTGTTACATTTGCAGCGGGAAATAATATATGGAATATCAAATGTATCGCCGTTATATGTTACAACAGCTTTGAATCTGCTGATATAAGACAGAAACTCCTGTAAAATCACAGGTTCGTCATCAGGCGTGTCTGCAAAGAACTGTGTACATTCAAATGATGTATCTTTATAATATGCCAGTCCGATGAGATAACATACTGAATTCTTAGGTGAAAGACCGGTAGTTTCAATATCTAAAAAAACATGTTCTGATACATCAAATGAATCAATTATATTGAGCAGAGAATCAATATGTGTGTCGGGAATATTTGTTGTGTAAGTAAATTTTTGCATAATTACTCCAGAAAAATAATATTTCAATAAAAATATGTATATATTGCTGTTAAAAATATATCAGCTTTCGTTTATTATATATGAATATATACACAAAAAAAAGTAGATTTATGTCAATTTTTAGTCTAAAATAATTATAAATTAATTTATAAGGAGTAGTGTGTCATGGGTAAATGTACATTTAAAGGTGGCGTACATCCCTTTGATGGCAAAGAGTTTTCAAAAGACAAGCCAATCAAAGAGTTATTCCCTGAAGGTGATATGGTATATCCACTTTCACAGCATATTGGAGCACCTGCTGTTCCAGTTGTTGCAAAGGGAGACTATGTACTCGCTGGTCAGCTGATTGCTGAGGCTGGTGGATTTGTTTCCGCCAACATACACTCGTCTGTTTCAGGTACTGTTAAGGCGATTGAGCCTAGAACTCTGGCTACTGGTGGTATGTGTAATTCCATTATTATTGAGAATGATGGAGAGTACAAGGAAGTAGAGTATGTACCTAAGAAACTTGAAGAACTGACCAGGGATGAAATCAGAGAAAGAATTAAGGCTGCAGGTGTAGTCGGAATGGGAGGAGCCGGTTTTCCTACCAATGTTAAGCTTACTCCTAAGAACCCAGAGGCAATTGATTATATTATTGTTAATGGTGCCGAGTGTGAGCCATATCTTACATCTGATTACAGAAGAATGCTGGAAGAGTCAGACAAGCTGGTAAAGGGACTTAAAATAGCATTATCACTGTTTGACAATGCCAAGGGAATATTTGCAATAGAAGATAACAAACCTGAGGCAATTAAGATTATGCAGGAAAAGGTTGCGGGTGAACCAGATATTCAGGTTAAAGTATTAAAGACAAAGTATCCACAGGGAGGAGAGCGTAGTTTAATATATGCCACAACAGGCAGAAGTATTAATTCATCAATGCTTCCTGCAGATGCTGGATGTATAGTACATAATATTGATACAATTTTCAGTATTTACATGGCTGTTATTGAAGGTAAACCTCTTACTAAGAGAATTGTTACTGTAACAGGAGATGGTATTAAGAATCCCGGCAATTTCTATGTGTGGTTAGGTATGAATTACCGTCAGCTTATTGAAGCTGCGGGTGGACTTGTTGGTGAGCCGGAGAAGTTTATTTCCGGTGGTCCTATGATGGGATTTGCTATGTATAGTCTTGATGTTCCTGTTGTGAAGGGCAGTTCTTCACTTCTTGTATTTAAGGAAGATGTAGTATCAAAGATTGAATCATCAGCATGTATCAGATGTGGCAAATGTGGTGAAGCATGTCCTGAACATCTTCTCCCTGCTAAACTGGCAGGCTTTGCATCTAAGAATAACGAAGAAGGGTTCGTTAAATTTGATGGTATGGAATGTGTAATGTGTGGAAGCTGCTCATATATCTGTCCAGCCAAGAGACCATTAGCACAGCAGATTAAAGCTATGAGAAGCACAGTTCTGGCTAACAGAAGAAAAAAGTAAGGAGGATTAAAAGTGAGCGAAGTATTTAACGTATCGACCAATCCTCATGTACGAAGCAAGGTCACTACTCAGTCAATCATGAGAGATGTGCTTATTGCATTAGCCCCTGCTTGTATATTTGGTGTTTATAATTTTGGTTTTGATGCACTGATAAGATTAATTATTGGTGTGGTAACTTGTGTGGCTACAGAAGCTATTTATCAGTATTTTATGCATCTTAAAGTCACAGTTTCAGATTTGAGTGCTGCTGTTACTGGACTTTTAATTGCTATGAATATCCCTTCTACATTGAATGTTGGATATGAAATAGTTGGCTGTATATTTGCAATTATTGTTGTAAAGCAGCTTTTCGGTGGAATTGGACAGAATTTCATGAACCCTGCCCTGGCAGCAAGATGTTTTCTTCTTATTGCATTTACAGGACCAATGACTAATTTTGTAACTGATACATATTCAGGTGCAACACCACTTGCTGTTCTTAAGCCAGGTGCTGAACCTGCACAGGCAACAAGCCTTTTAACATTATTCATTGGTAAGCATGCAGGAGTTATTGGTGAGACATCTGTTATCTGCCTGTTAATTGGTGCGGCATATCTTCTTATCAAGAAGATTATTTCATGGAGAATTCCAGTAACTTACATTGCTACATTTGCAGTTTTAATGTTTCTGTTTGCACCAGGACACCAGTTTGAAGCAGAGTATCTTCTTAAAGAGCTTTGCGCAGGTGGTCTTGTTTTAGGAGCATTTTTCATGGCAACAGATTACGTTACATCTCCAATTACACCGATGGGTAAGATTGTATTTGGTGTTATTCTCGGTATCCTTACATTCATATTCAGAATGTTTGGTGGTTCGGCTGAGGGAGTATCTTATGCAATTATCTTCTCTAACCTGTTAGTTCCACTTATTGAGAGAGTAACAGTTCCAAAGTCATTTGGTAAGCAGAAGCCTGTGAAGGAAAAGGAGGCAAAGTAATATGAAAAAGATTATTAAAGATGCGTGCATATTATTTGCCATCACTTTGGTGGCGGGCGTTCTTTTAGGAATTGTGTATGATGTTACTAAGGCTCCAATTGCAAACCAGAGCGAGAAAGCTAAGCAGGAAGCATACAGGGCGGTTTTGCCGGATGCAGAGAGCTTTGAAGCAATTGAAGGAATAACATGCAGTGATGATAGCATTATCACAGTGTCAGGATATGTCAATGATGAGATATCAGATATTGTTGCTGGTGTTAAAGGCGGCAAGATTGTCGGGTATGTTATTACTGTAACAGATGGTGCAGGTTATGGTGGAGACATTAAGTTTTCAGTTGGTGTTGCATCTGATGGTACATATATGGGAACATCAATACTTTCAATCAGCGAGACAGCAGGTCTTGGTATGAGAGCTAAGACAGATCCATCATTTCTTTCACAATTTAATGGAGTTAAGGTGGATTCTTTCTCAGTTGTTAAAGATGGAACAGGTTCATCAGCAGATGATAAGATTGACGCAATCAGTGGTTCAACAATAACATCAAAGGCAGTTACCAATGGTATTAATGCGGCTCTGGCAGAGTTTAAAATCTTAAATTCATCTAATGTTAAAACAGTAGGAGGTGCTGGCGTTGAATAAATGTGCTGAAAGATTATATAACGGTTTAATTAAAGAAAATCCTACTTTTGTGCTTACACTTGGAATGTGTCCTACACTTGCTGTAACTACATCAGCAATTAATGGTATAGGAATGGGACTTTCTTCTACAGTGGTTTTGGTAATGAGTAATCTTATCATTTCACTTTTGCGTAAGGTTATTCCAGATGGCGTGAGAATGCCTGCATTTATTGTAATTGTCGCATCGTTTGTTACAATGGTTCAGTTCCTTATGCAGGGCTTCCTTCCAAGTCTTTATGATTCACTTGGTATATATATACCGCTTATCGTCGTTAACTGTATTATTCTTGGACGTGCAGAGTCATATGCATCAAAGAATCCAGTTATACCATCTGTATTTGATGGTCTTGGCATGGGACTTGGTTTCACTTTGGCAATAACAATTCTTGGTGCATTAAGAGAACTTATTGGTGCTGGTACAATACTTTCAACAGGAAGCAGCGCTTTAGTTGATTTCAGTACGATGGGATTCACACCTGCAAGTATATTTATTCTTGCCCCAGGTGCTTTCTTCGTACTGGCAATGTGTATTGCACTTATGAACAGAATTAAGAGAAAACATGGCATGAAGCCGGCACAGCTTCCTGAAGGATGCTGTGGTACACAAGAGAAAGAAGACTAGGAGGTAGAGTATGAAATTAATTATTATTGCAATTAGTGCTGCTTTGGTTAACAATGTAGTACTCAGCCAGTTCCTTGGTCTGTGTCCTTTCCTTGGTGTATCAAAGAAAATCAAAACAGCAGCCGGAATGGGTGGTGCTGTTATTGGAGTTATTACAATTTCATCTGCATTGTGCAGCCTGATATTTGACTACATACTTACACCGCTTGATCTTACATATCTGAATACAATTGTATTTATTCTTGTAATTGCATCATTAGTTCAGTTTGTTGAGATGGTTCTTAAGAAATGTATGCCACCTCTGTATGAGGCTCTTGGTGTATACCTGCCTCTTATCACTACTAACTGTGCTGTTCTTGGTATCGCTTTAACTAATGTGCAGAATGGATACAATCTTATTGAGTCAGTAGTTGCCGGATTTGGTACAGCTATTGGATTTACAATTGCAATCATCATTATGGCAGGCATTCGTGAAAGAATTGAAGATAATGATGTGCCTGAAAGCTTTAAAGGAATGCCAATTGTCCTTCTTGTTGCAGGATTAATGTCAATAGCGTTCTTTGGTTTTTCTGGTATATTATAATTTAGGAGGAGAAGAAAATGACAGGTATTATTATAGCAGCGGCTGTTGTCAGCATTGTTGGATTACTCCTGGGTCTTTTCCTTGGATTTATGGGTAAAAAGTTTGCTGTAGAGGTTAATCAAAAGGAAATAGATGTAAGAGCAGAACTTCCTGGAAATAACTGTGGTGGATGCGGATACGCAGGATGTGATGCCCTGGCAAAGGCTATTGTGGCAGGTGAGGCAGACTGTGGCGCGTGTCCTGTTGGTGGAAGCACAGTTGCAGGTAAGATTGCAGCCATCCTGGGACAGTCAGCCGGTGATGTGGCAAGAATGACAGCCTTTGTAAAATGTGGAGGAGACTGCGAGAAAGCCAAGGAGAATTATGTGTATTCAGGTGTCAGGGATTGTGCGATGGTTGGGATTGCCCCTAATGGTGGTCCTAAAGCATGTACATATGGCTGCCTTGGATTTGGTACTTGCGTCAAAGCATGTCCATTCGATGCAATACATGTAGTTAATGGTGTTGCCGTTGTTGATAAGGAGAAGTGCAAGGCCTGCGGTAAGTGTGTTGCCGCATGTCCTAGAAGCATCATCGAACTTATTCCATATGAATCATCTTTTGCTGTTAACTGTTCTTCAAAGAATAAGGGCAAGGATGTTATGCAGGTTTGTTCTGTTGGCTGTATAGGTTGTCAGATGTGCGTAAAACAGTGCGAATTTGGTGCTATTACAGTTGAAAACAATATTGCTCATATTGACCAGAGTAAATGTACCGGATGTGGCAAGTGTGCAGAAAAGTGTCCAAAGAAGATTATTAAACCTCAGAAATAGATTTAATAATATATATGGGATGATTGCCTGGCTTAAGGAATTCTTCTACAGATTGTAGAAATTCTTTTAAGCCAGGTTTTTTATAATGACATGTTTCAGGAAATAACCTATAATACATGATATAATTATGGGAGTTGCACAGCAACGGAGCAATTCGTGTATCATATCAGGACATAGATTTAATGTGATATATAACAGGGAAAATATAGTGATGAATAATGAATTTAGAACAGTTTCTCGAACAGGAAAGAATACAAAGTTAAAGAGGGATTTTATACTTATAGCAACTTTTTTATGTGCAGCCCTAATAATATATGCCTTCTTATATTTAACAAGCTCTGAGGGCGATATGGTAGTTGTGAAAGTGGATGGTGCAGTAATTAAGGAACTGCCGTTGAATCAGGATGCTGAGTTTACTGTCCCTGGATATCAGGGAGGGATTAATTCCATTACAATAAGGAATGGAAGTGTACTTGTATCAGATGCAGACTGTCCGGACAAGCTTTGTGTTAAGATGGGGAGAATTAACAGAGCAGGGGAGACAATAGTATGTCTCCCGCACAGAGTGGTGGTGGAGATTAAGATGGATTCTGTATCTGATAATGACTATATCGATTCTGTTGTACAGTGATGAAAGGAAAATGATGAACAATACAAGAATAATAACAATATGTGGACTTATGACGGCACTTGCCATGATATTCAGTTATATTGAGTCTCTGGTACCAATACCCATACCTGTTCCAGGGGTTAAGCTGGGGCTTGCGAATATGGCAATAATGATTGTAATGTTTACCATTGGCACAAGAGAGGCTGTTTTTGTTGATATTATCAGAGTTGTTCTTACTTCAATGCTTTTTGGTAATTTTAATTCATTTATATTCAGCATATCTGGAGCAGTATTAAGCATTGTTGTTATGGCAGTATTAAAGCATACCGGTAAATTCTCAGAAGTAGGAATAAGCGTTACAGGAGGAGTAATGCATAATATAGG
>CALZFR010000029.1 GCA_945648485.1 uncultured Eubacterium sp.
AAAATCATTACCTGCCACTTCAAAAATCCTCGGAATGTCAATCCAGAAGATTCTTTTTGGCAGACTAACCTGAAATACTTCTGCCATCTCTAAAAGATTACTGTCCCTCATGGAAAAGCCATTAGCCACTCCCTTGTATATCATAGGAAATGCCACAATAAATGAAGTTAATACTGCAACTTTTCCTGAACCAAACCATATAATAAGCAATATGATAAATGATGCCATTGGCAGAGACTTCATAAGTGCTACTGGTGGCTCAAGAAAAATCTTTGCCATCTGGTATCTGTCTGCAAGATATCCTGAGATACATCCAATAACAAATGCAGCCAGATATCCTGAAATTATATTAAACATTGAAACAGCAATAATCCTGTAAGTATCTGGTTTTGTGAGCATATTAAAAAGTACGCATAACACACTGACAGGGCTTGCCAATACTAATTCAAGCCCTGTCAGCACACTGGCAGCCTGCCAAACAATAATCCATATGACAGCCGCAATTATTCTGTTTCTGTTTTTCTTTAATGTATCTTTGTTCATCACCGTACCCCGGCTTTTACAACACACTTTCAACAGCCTTGCACACCATGTATATTACTGAGACATCCTCATTGCTCCACTTTCTTCTGTGTTCTCCAAATATATCAAAGCTGGCAACGCCAACGCACTTTCTCTTCTTCATAAGTTTAATCTGAAGTGTAGAGCACAAATCATATTCCTTCATCGAGTTGTACAAATCCTCAAATTCGTACCCAAGAGAAGCTGTATTGTCAACTTTATTAATTCCGTACTCATCAAAGGTTTTCATATATTTCTTATTGCCAAGGAAATCTATATCTGCCCTTTGTTCAGAATAATGTCCAAGAATAATATCCTCATGCTCATCATCAGCAAATGTAATACTGATACCATGAATATTCAGTCTGTCCATAAGGTCATCAAGAACAGACTGCACACAACTCCATCCGTCTTTTGCTATCTTAACAATCATAGAGGATGCCATCTGGTTCTTTTCAATAGGCTTCATGAAATCTGCCACTACTCTTCCTGAATTCCTTCCTTCTGATGTATTAAGATATGCAGAGTGAAGCTCTTCTTTGTATATGATATATCTGTCCTTGCCCTTCTCCTTGGCAATATACAGACATCCATCAGCAATTCTGAACAGTTCTTCGTATGTGGCACCATTCTGGGGATATGTTGCCACACCTATAGAAACAGAAAAAGAATATCCCGGCATTCTCTCCGCCATCTTCTTCTTGAGTTTCTCCCTCATATCAGTCATATGGGTTCTGAAATCAATAACACTTGCAAAACCCGACAGGAAGCATAAAAACTCATCTCCGCCTACTCTTCCAATAAGTCCGTAGGTTTCAAATGTTTCTTTTAATCCATTGGCGAGAGCCAATATCACCTCATCTCCAAATCTGTGTCCATATGTATCATTAACAGACTTGAAATCATCAATATCAATTATACAAAGATACTTCTCACTCTTATCCTGTGATTTTTCATATTCATTAAGTTCCTGTTCAATAACTTCCCTGATAACCTTCTTATTCAGAAGTCCTGTAAATGGATCAAGGCCCGCATCAACTGAAGCTATCCCTTCTGCCTGGACACCATCAGACAGAATTGCCATTCCAATTACCATATTAAGCGAAAGTCCGTCTGTGAAAAGTCCTCCCCTGAAAGAATACAAATCACTTGTTTTTCCGTCATCAGAAAACATAGATGTATTAAATGATACATTAAAATTCACATCACCTTTCCTGAGAAAGTCGCAGAATTTAATAAAATCATCCAATCCATCCTTTTCAACCAGCTTATTATCTATAATTCTCTTCTGCCAGTCATCCAAAGGCTCTTTGTAAATATTCTGGGCGTGACCACTTTCATATGTATATATGCTAATCCAGCCGTTATCCAGATTATAGTCAAAATACTTCACTTCGACACAGCTTAAGAAATGTCTGTATTTTCTCATATTGTTAAAACACATTGTAAAATTATCAGAAAAAGCAACAACATCCCTTACAAGAAAGTTATACTTTACAGCTTCCTTATTCCTGAAATCCTGCCTTGTTTCTTTTATCCTATAGAACAGAAAATACCTGTAACATTCTGTTCCTATCATGATGCGGGATATGTATGGCTCATCATACTCCTCTCTTTCGAGATAATCCTTAAACCCATCCCAGTCGTCTCTGTGCACAAGCTTATCGAGTCCACACTCCACCACCTCCCCCATCATGGCAAAGTATCTCTCATCTCCACTTATAAATCTGTATTTACTGTCAAAATAACAAATAGCTTCAATGTATTTGTTATCTATTCTGTTCATGCTAACGTGCATTTCACATATCCTCCAAATGTAGCAACTCCATAAAAGCAAATGGAATTTTTTTCAGAATGACGAGTCTGTATGCTTACTCTGTCTCCTTTGACTTGAATGCAAGTACTTTAGTAATCATCTTATCTTTAACCTCAAGCACCCTGAAGTCATACCCGTCGCAATTACAGGTAAACTCTTCATCTTCAGAAGGTATCTTCCCCATTCTATATATTATATATCCATTAATAGTATCAATATCTTCACAGTCAAAATGAATCTCAAACAAATCCTCTATATCTTCAAGAGGTGTCTTACCATCTATCACATATGAATCATCATCTTTTTTACTGATAAGGATTTCCTCCTCATCATACTCATCAAGAATATCACCTACAATCTCCTCTAACACATCTTCCAATGTGATAAGACCTGAAGTCTGGCCATATTCATCAACTACGATTGCCATGTGTGTTTTCTTAGCCTGCATATCCTTGAAAAGTACACTTAAGTTTCTTGTCTCCGGAATATATGTAGCGTCAAATAAAAGCTGGTGCCTTACTTCTTTCAGTGTCTTTTTCCTGTTGGCATCATCTACATAGACCTTTAACAAGTCTCTTAAATGCATTACTCCGATTATATTATCAATATCGTCTTCATAAACCGGATATCTTGAAAAATTCTCATTAAGAATATACTCAAATGCTTCATCAACTGTTGTCTCACAGTCAATGGCAACTATGTTCTTCCTGTGGATCATAACATCCGATGCCTGCCTGTCAGCAAATTCAAAGATGTTATTAATCATCTCTGCCTCGTTCTCAGCAAGCACTCCCTGTTCATGGCCTTCATTAACCATATCCATGATTTCTTCCTCTGTTACATCCTCGTCTCTTCTCTTACCAATCTTTTTGAATAATCCCGATAAAAAGTTACTATTGTTCTCCACGGGGTGACCATCGTTCATGATTAATCCTTTCTTAAGCTTAAAGCTTAA
Source organism: uncultured Eubacterium sp. (assembly GCA_945648485.1). Classification (GTDB taxonomy): domain Bacteria; phylum Bacillota; class Clostridia; order Lachnospirales; family Lachnospiraceae; genus Lachnospira. The sequence goes on from CALZFR010000029.1 coordinate 3,333, forward strand.
CTGCGTACTTTTATATATTATCTGATTATAGCATAATACCAACAAACCCGTCAATTTTGTTTATCCATCTCAAGGCTGATGGACAATGCATGATTCACCTGGTCTATTATCTCATTGTCCAGGTGGCACACCTTGTCTTTAAGTCTCTTTTTGTCTATGGTCCTCAACTGTTCCAAAAGTATAACTGAATCCTTTACAATATTATATCGGCATGCATCCAGTTCTACATGAGTAGGCAGTTTTGATTTGTGAATCTGTGATGTAATAGCTGCACATATTACTGTAGGGCTGTGTTTATTACCTGTATCATTCTGAATGATAAGAACAGGTCTGATTCCTCCCTGTTCAGAGCCAACTACAGGTCTTAAATCTGCGTAAAATATATCTCCTCGTTTTATTACCAAAACAATCACTCCCAGCATATAGTATCAAGTTCTAACCTTGTATCTATAAGTATCCCCAGGAAATAATCAAGTATTCATAATATTTAATAAAACCAGATTAATAATCCAGATTCCAGTGTACATGGAAAAAATCATGGCTTCCTATGTATCTGCCTGAACTGTAATAGTTTCTTGGAATTCTCTTATTGAGATTGCAGACAAACTCATAATTAAATGTATTTGCCAAAGCTGCAATCTCCTCCACAGTAATCTCTTCATCCCCATCTTTGCCAATCAGGGTCACAAGTGAATCTCTTTTTACACCTTCTATATCTGTAACATCCACCATCATCTGGTCCATACACACTCTTCCTATGATTGGTGCTTTCTTTCCATTAATCAGAACATATCCCTTTGAAGAAAGCGCTCTTGGATATCCATCACCATATCCAACTGCAACTGTTGCAATGTCTGTAGGACGGCTGGTAACATATGTTCCGCCGTACCCAACTGCTTCTCCTGCCGGAACTTTCTTTACATATGTCACATGGCTCATAAGCTTCAATGCCGGTTTAATTAAAGCTTTTGACTTATCCACCTCCTCAGATGGATACATTCCGTACATGGCTATTCCCAGCCTCACCAGATCCATGTAAGTTTCCGGCATATCAATCACAGCTGCGCTGTTGGCACAATGTACATATTCAAACTCAATACCTTCTTCCCTGCACATAGCTACAAATTTTTTAAATTTATCAAGCTGTACCAGAGCCTTTGATTTATCAGTCTCATCTGAAGTGGCAAAATGAGTAAAAATCCCCCTGACTTCCAGATTCTTTAAACTGTTAATATCCTTAACAATACTTGCTCCTGTTTTGTCCGGTTCAAGCCCGATACGTCTCATTCCCGTGTCAACCTTAATATGGCACAGGGCTTTCATCCCAAGATCAGAAGCCACTTCGTCCAGTTCCTTTGCCGTTTCATAATCAAATATTGAAGCTGTAACATTGTTCTTTACCAGTGTTTCATATTCATCAACATTAACGAAGCCTAATATAAGTATAGGTTTATCAATTCCATTCTCCCTCAGATTAACAGCCTCATCCAGTGTTGCCACTGCAAACATCTGTACCTTAGAGTCAACTGCTTTAGCTACTGCCACATCTCCATGTCCATATCCATCAGCCTTGACTACTGCAATTGCACCGGTACTCTCAGGAGTCAGTTTCATTAGAGCCTCCACATTAGATGTAATAATATCAAGGTCAACATCTGCGTATACTCTGTAATACTTACTCACTTTATGGTCCTCCATTTTCTCATCTCAATCTCTACTATTATCCGTAAAAACAACTATTCTCAGGCAGGGGTCTTCACTATCCAATATCTTTCAGAACATAAGAAACAGCCTCAGCAATATCCCATGCTTTCATTCCTGTTACACCATATATATCTTTTGCTTTATCTCCGGCTTTGCCGTGAATATATGAAGCAAGTGCTGCATAATAGGCTGTATTATTATCCTTAAACATACATATAGTGCCTGCCACAATTCCAGTTAAAACATCACCAGAACCTGCTGTAGCCATTCCCGGATTGCCGGATGAATTAATATATGTTGAACTACCGTCTGTAATAACTGAAGCTGCGTCCTTTAACAATGCTGTACAGCCATATTCTTTTGCAAGGCTTACCGCAGAAAATACAAGATTCTCCTTAACATCATCTATTGAAGTATTAAGAAGCCTTGCAGCCTCCCCAACATGAGGAGTGATAATAACATTAGAATTAAGCCTGTAATCTGCTGACCTTTCTGCATGAAGCCTGGCAAGAAGATTCAACCCGTCTGCATCCATTACAACATATCTGTTCTCTGACACTATATCCTTGTTGCCAATATAATCCAATATTATTCCCATAATAGCTTTAGCATTGTCATCTGTGGATATACCAGGACCTGCAATAATACAATCAGCCCACTGGCACAAGTCTGCCAGTTCTTCCACATTATCATTATAGGTAACAGGAATTGATTCCACAACATTCTTAAGAAGTGTATCCCTGTTATTCTCATGGGTAAATACTTTTACCAGTCCACAGCCTGAACGTAGTGCTGCCTCAGCTGAAAGCACTGCTGCCCCTCCCATTGTTCTGGAGCCTGCAACAATAAGAACCTTGCCACATTTCCCTTTATCTGCTCCGGGATTTCTCCTGGGAAGATTTCTTAAATCATCATCATCAATTTCATAAACTATATGAGAATCGCTTCCACCCACAGACAGGAATCTTTCAAAACCCTCTTTGATAAAGCCAATATCTGCCACCGTCACATGTCCTGCATGGCTTCTTCCCGGCTCAAGTGCCAGCCCCGTCTTGTTATATCCAAAGGTAATAGTTTCTGCTGCCTTGACAGCTGCCCCCTGTATTCTTCCAGTGGTGCAGTTGATTCCGGAAGGTGCATCTACAGAAAATACATACGCACCACTTTTATTAATTTCACCTATTACCTGTGCGTTAATGCCGGTAACATCACGGTTAAGTCCTACGCCAAATATTGCATCCACAATATAATTATATGAATCCAGAGGTTTGTAGTTACATCTTAAACATGGTGTTCTGTCAGTAAGTCTTTTTACAATACTTTTCTGAATCCTGTACTCTTCTGTGCCCTCTTTCTCATCATCTATAATAAAAACATCTGTATAAATCTTTTCCTGGGCAAGTATTCTTGCCACAGCAAGACCATCTGCCCCGTTATTGCCTGTACCACACACTACAAGAACAGGATTATTCTTTCTTAATTCCGGCTTAACATCGCCTTTTACCTTGTCAATAACCCTGTCTGCTACTGCCAGTGCTGCCCTTTCCATTAAAACCACAGAAGGTACACCTATATTGTTAATTGAATACGTATCAACAGATTTTGTCTGGATACTATTTAAAAGTTCTATCAATTATCTATTCTCCATCATTAATCTTATCTAACTCACTCATAACTTCTGGTCCAAGAATATCATGCATTCCTGAATAAAGAGCATTGTTTACATTCTCTTTATCCTGCTTAATCAGAAGATTTTTCTTTAACTTGATTCTTGTTGTATCAATCCACTTATTAAGAACTTCCAAATCCTTCCTGTTTTCGTTTATTTTGCTGTAACACACTTTAACTGTCTCCACCAGAAGCTGTCTGTTAGCTTCTGCCAGCTTCCTTGGAAGTTCCATCTGTTCATCTTCAAGAGACTGTATTTTCTCCTTGGCTTCATATATCAGTTTCTGATTCTTACTCATCTTCTTCTGGTGTCTTGGATTATCATCTTCCTCCATACAATCAACAACATTCTGTATGAGCTGTGCCTTAATCTTTTTAACATCTGCAAGGTCGTTGGTGATCTGTCCCTGACGCTTTAACAGATCATTCACCCTGCCTTCCCAGAATTTTATCTCATCAGTCTTGCTGACCTCAGGGACAAGCTGATACCATCGCTGATCCAGGGTAAGAATAGGAATGCTTCTGGCAGTGCTTAAATCTTTAATTTTCTCATATGTAATATCTGCCACAATATGCCTCCTTTCTACCCGATTCCGCACGCGAACAGCAAATTAAACTTTTGCAGGCACATTCTTCGCCTGCCAGGCTTTTGCTATAAAAAATGGTGCACTTTATCAATAAAGTACACCATTATAATACTACATATTCTCATTATTCGCAATTGTATAAGAAAGTCTCATAAGACTTTCAGACAAATGAACATTCTCCACAATAACATCATCTGAAAGATTAAGATCAGTATGAGCAAAATTCCATATAGCATGCACTCCCGCTTTCACAACAAGCTGTGCTACATCCTTGGCATGCTCCTTTGACAGTGTAAGAACTACAATCTCTATGTTATTATCCTTTATGAATTCAGATACACCACTGACATCTGAAATCTTAAGATTTCCTACTGTATTTCCGATAAGTTCTTTATTATTGTCAAAAATACCCTTGATAATAAATCCTCTCTTTGCAAAATCACCTGACTTAACAAGTGCCTGTCCCATATTACCTGCACCTATTATTACCATGTTATGTGTCTTGTCTAATCCGAGTATCTTACCAATTTCATCATAAAGATACTTCACATTATAACCATAACCCTGCTGGCCAAATCCTCCAAAATTATTAAGATCCTGTCTTATCTGGGATGCAGTTACCTTCATCCTGATGCTTAATTCCTTTGATGAAATTCTCTCAATCCCACTTTCAATAAGTTCTCCCAGATATCTGTAGTATCTTGGCAGTCTCCTTATAACAGCTGAAGATATCTTCTTGCCTTTATCTTCCATCTTAATCCCCATTTCTGAGCGACTGTTATCCCAACTGTCTGCTTTCGCTCAAAACTGACAGCGTTGCAAATGTTTTACAAAAAAAACATCTCAGATTCTAATGAGTATGATTATACACCAGTGTTAATATTTTGTCAAAACCATGTAAATTATTTCTTTTTCCTGCTCTTTGTTTTCTCTGTTCTGGCTGGAGTTCTTCCTTTTTTCTTTCCTGCCCCGGTAGCTTTCTCCATGTTAATTGTACGTCCGTTAATCGTAACATTTTCCATAGCTTCAAGCACCGCATCTGCATACCTTGACGGCACTTCTACAAATGTATAGCTATCAAGCATATCAATAGAACCAACCAGCTTTCCTGGGATTCCTGATTCTCCTGCTATAGCTCCAAGAATATTTCCAGGCTTTATCTTGTCCTTTTTTCCCACATTTATAAACAGCCTGACCATGCCCCTTCTGTCAGCATTCAGGTCATAATGCACATCCTCTACTTCCATGCGGTCTGACAAACTGTCTCCGATATGCATTTTCAACAATGCAGCTGCCAGATCCATACAGGTATAATCTTCAAGATTCAGCTGGTTTTCAATATATTCAACATACTCAGATAATCCACCATTCTGAACAGTTTCTCTGATTTCGGAAAATATCTGTTCCATCTTGGTATTCTTAACATCATCCATGGATGGAACGGGCTTTGCCATAATTTTTGTCTTGCAGTAATGTTCTATATCCTTCAGCTTATAAGCTTCTTTTCCTGATACAAAAGAAAAAGCAACCCCTCCTCTTCCTGCACGGCCTGTTCTTCCTATACGGTGTACGTAATACTCCTCATCCTGTGGTAAATCATAATTGAAGACAATATCCACATCATCCACATCAATTCCTCTTGCAGCCACATCTGTAGCAATAAGAATCTCTGTCTTTCCACTTCTGAAATCCGCCATAACCCTGTCTCTTTGCTGCTGTTTCATATCACCATGGATTCCGTCTGCAAAATATCCTCTGCCCTTAAGTTCTGAAATAAGCTCATCCACCTGCTTCTTGGTATTACAGAAAACAATTGACAGCTTTGGATTGTATATATCAACCAGTCTGCAAAGAAGCTCTGTCTTATTCTTCTGCCTTACCTCATAGTAATACTGATCAATATTCTTTACTGTAAGTTCTTTTCTTACAACCTTTACAACCTGTGGACTGTTAAGGAATTTAGCAGCAATATCAAGAATCGGCTTTGGCATCGTGGCAGAAAACATAACAGTCTGCCTCTCTTCAGGTGTATCAGAAAGAATTGTCTCCATATCCTCCCTGAATCCCATATCAAGCATTTCATCTGCCTCGTCCAGAACAACCATTTTCACATCATCAAACTTTACAGTCTTTCTTCTCATATGATCCATAACACGGCCTGGTGTACCTACAATAATCTGCACTCCATTTTTCAAAGATTTTATCTGTCTGACTATCTCCTGTCCTCCATACACGGGCAGCACCTTAATGTCACTCATATACTTGGCAAGCTTTCTAATCTCATCAGCCACCTGTACAGCCAGTTCCCGTGTAGGGCATAGTACTACAGCCTGAGGTTTCTTCAGTTCCGGCTTAATCATGGAAAGCACTGGTATAGAATAGGCTGCTGTCTTTCCTGTTCCTGTCTGTGCCTGTCCAATTACGTCCCTTCCTTCTAACAGCTGTGGTATAGCCTGGGCCTGTATTGGGGAAGCTTCCTCAAATCCCATGTCCTCAACTGCTCTCATTATTCTTTCATCTATGTTTAATTCTTCAAATTTCATTATAAGCTCCATGCTCCATTTCTTTTTCTATAATTTAAATCAGTTCTGTTAACGCAGTTTTTTAATTCTATATCAAAACCAGCTGGAAGTCAAAAAGACTTTACAACAATCATCACAAATTGTTATTATATGATGTAAATGCCAGAAGTAATAATTGTCTGAATATATACAAGGAGCAAAAAAATGGTTTTATCATGCAGTCATATCAGTAAATCCTTTGGAACTGATGAGATAATTAAAGATGCAACATTTAACATAGAGGACAGGGAAAAGGCTGCCATAATAGGCATTAATGGTGCAGGAAAATCCACTCTTCTTAAAATTATTGTAGGAGAACTGTCAGCAGACCAGGGCGAAGTGGCATTTGCCAAAGATTCCACATACGGCTACCTCGCACAGCATCAGAATCTTTCATCTGACAACAGCATATATGACGAAGTATTATCCACAAGACAGGATATCTTGTCCATGGAAGCTTCTATCAGACGCATGGAAGAAGATATGAATAATCTGTCAGGAAATGAACTTGATACTCTTATGGAACAATACACCCGTCTGACACATGATTTTGACCTGGCAGGAGGATACGCATACAGAAGTGAAGTTACAGGAGTACTAAAGGGACTTGGCTTTGGTGAGAATGATTTTTCCCTTAATGTCAATACACTGTCCGGTGGCCAGAAGACAAGAGTTGCACTTAGCAAGCTTCTGCTCTCCAAGCCTGACATAATCCTTCTTGATGAGCCTACAAACCACCTGGACATGAATTCCATATCATGGCTGGAGGGTTTTCTGTCTGACTACAAAGGCAGTGTTATTATAGTTGCCCACGACAGATATTTCCTTGACAAAATCGTATCCAAAGTCATTGAGATAGACAATGGAACTGTTACAACATTTTCCGGAAATTATACTGATTATGCTTCAAAAAAGGCTGTTTTGAGAAATATGCAACTTAAGGCATATATGAACCAGCAAAGAGAGATAAAGCATCAGGAAGAGGTCATCACCAAGCTCAAGCAGTTTAACAGGGAAAAATCCATTAAACGTGCTGAAAGCCGTGAGAAGATGCTTGATAAAATCCAGATTCTTGACAAACCAAGTACGCTTAACGATAAGATGAATATTCGTCTGGAACCGGGAATTGAAAGTGGAAATGATGTCCTTAAGGTAACAGGATTATCTAAAGCATTTGACGGCAACAGACTTTTTAACAATATTTCATTTGAGATTAAAAAAGGAGAAAGGGTTGCCCTTATCGGTAATAACGGAACAGGAAAAACTACTATCCTTAAGATACTCAATGGTATTATACCAGCAGACAGCGGTGTTGTTGAACTGGGCTCAAATGTATATATTGGCTACTATGACCAGGAACATCATGTACTGGATCCTGACAAGACTTTATTCCAGGAGATTCAGGATGCATATCCTGACCTTAATAATACCAGGATAAGAAGTACCCTGGCAGCATTTTTATTTACAGGAGACGATGTATTTAAATACATACGTGAACTGTCTGGTGGTGAGAAAGGCAGGGTTTCCCTTGCAAAGCTTATGCTTTCCAATGCCAATCTGCTTATACTTGATGAGCCTACCAACCATCTGGATATCACCTCTAAGGAGATACTTGAAAATGCACTGAACAGCTATACAGGAACTGTTCTTTATGTTTCCCATGACAGATATTTCATTAATTCAACTGCCACAAGAATTATTGAACTTACTGCCAATACCCTTGTAAATTACATTGGTAACTACGACTACTATCTTGAAAAGAAAGACATACTCACAGCAGCTGTCATTAAGGAATCTGTTTCACCGACTGACTCTGATAACACTTCTGTTTCTTCTAATACTAAAGAACAGTGGCTTTCATCTAAGGAAGAACAGGCAAGGCTTAAAAAGCTTAAAAATAACCTTGCCAGAGTGGAGGAACAGATATCATCCATCGAGGAAAGACTCAAAGAAATTGATGAGGAATATATGAACCCTGACATAGGAAGTAACACTGGCAGGCTGATGGAGCTTCACAAAGAAAAGGAAGAACTTGATGATAAGCTGAACAATCTATATGAACAATGGGAGGAAATCTCCACTGAAATTGGTTGACAAACCATCTGTGTGGTTGTATAAATAGCTTATATACTATGTTCTTAAATATATAAGGAGGGTTTTTATCTATGAACAAAAGTGAATTAGTTGCAGCAATGGCTGCCAAGTCTGAATTATCAAAGAAGGATGCTGAGAAGGCACTCAAGGCTTTCACTGAAGTTGTTTCAGAGAAGTTAAAGAAGGGTGAGAAGATTCAGCTTGTTGGCTTTGGTACATTTGAGACAACAAAGAGAGCTGCCAGAAAGGGCAAGAATCCACAGACAGGAAAGGCTATTAAGATTGCTGCCTGCACTGCACCAAAATTCAAAGCTGGTAAGGGTTTAAAGGATGCTGTAAACAAGAAGTAATTCTTTAAAGAAAATCGTATGGCAGTTAACTGCTTTCATGCCGATTAATTATCTGCTGATTATGGACCATGTATGAGATTTTCATCATGGTCCATTTTTAATAAAACACAAACTATGACGCAGAAGCGTCTTAAGAATGGAGACTTATATGGAAATTGAACGAAAATTTCTTGTTTCATCAGTGCCGGAAAATCTGCTGTCATACCCTTGCAGAATTATTGAGCAGGGGTATCTGTGCACTGATCCTGTTGTCAGAGTAAGAAAGGATAATGACAGTTTCTACCTGACCTACAAAGGAAAGGGAATGATGGCAAGGGAGGAATATAACCTGCCTCTTACAGAAGAAGCATACTCCCATCTTATCGGGAAAGCAGATGGAAATATTATTACCAAACACAGATATGAAATTCCTGATGGCAATGGATACACTATTGAACTTGATATATTTGACGGAGTTTTTTCAGGTACAGTACTGGCAGAGGTAGAATTTGCCAGCGTTGAAGATGCTGATAATTATATTTTACCAGACTGGTTTTCGGAAGATGTGACTAATAACAAAGATTATCACAACAGCAATATGAGTAAGAAAAGGATTTGACAACAATGAAATCAATTATTTCCAGTGACAGTTTCAAAGTAACAAAACAGCGTTTAGAAATGCCAATACTTGAATTTTTAAAATGGGTTGCCATATATGTTATCATTGGCGTTGCAACAGGACTTATCGGTTCTTTGTTCGGACTTGGACTTTCCTTTGTAACTAACTTAAGAACCAGCCACCCATGGCTGTTATTTCTTCTGCCTGCAGCAGGTTTAATTATTGTATTCATTTACAACATAACAGGAAGCAGCAATAACAAGGGAACTAATCTTGTTATCACAGCTATCCATTCTAACGAAGATGTTCCTGGAAAGGTTGCACCTTTAATTATAGTATCTACTCTTCTTACCCACCTGTGTGGTGGTTCTGCGGGAAGAGAAGGAGCTGCTCTTCAGATTGGAGGTTCTGTAGGAAATGAACTGGCAAAATTTTTTGCACTGGATGAAAAAGATACAAGAATTCTTATTATGTGTGGAATGAGTGGCTGTTTTGCAGCACTTTTCGGCACACCAATTGCTGCCACAATCTTTTCCATGGAAGTAATCAGTGTTGGAATTATGTACTATGCCGCCCTGGTTCCATGTACTCTTTCTGCAATTATTGGTGCTGGAATATCATCTTTATTCCACCTGCATTCAGCTCATTATGATATTGGAATTCTGCCTGCATTTACAATATCTACTGTAGTTAAGCTTATGGTTATTTCCATGATATTTGCACTTGCAAGTATAGTATTCTGTATTGTGCTACATAAGACATCAGCTCTGTTTAACAAGCATTTTCCTGTTCCTTATATCAGGATTATATTTGCAGCCATATTTATAATTGCACTGAGGTTTTTAACAGGAACAGATGCTTATCTTGGTGCAGGAACAGAAATAATTGACCAGAGCTTTGTAACGCAAAGTGTATGGTGGGCATGTATTTTAAAGATTTTATTCACAGCCATAACTCTGGGTGGAGGATTTAAAGGTGGTGAGATTGTTCCAACTCTTTTCATTGGAGCAACTCTTGGCAGCTTCTTAGGTCCTGTATTTGGTCTTCCTGTAGGCTTATGTGCAGCCTGTGGAATGGTTACTGTATTCTGTGGAGTAACTAACTGCCCTGTTACATCTCTTATTCTGTCAATAGAGATGTTTGGTGGGGAAAGCATTAAATTCTGTATGGTATGTATTGCAGTAGGTTATCTTCTTTCTGGATATTACAGTCTATATAACAGCCAGAAAATCATGTACTCAAAATATAA